>JANYIG010000287.1 GCA_025358765.1 Candidatus Kapaibacterium sp. | reverse complement strand
AAGGAAAGTAATCGCCGACGTGTTGCAAAACACAGAGAAAAAACGAACAAACAACAGGCACTAAGTAAGTTCATTCCCGTACCAAATATAGCAGTAACTATTGGTGATAACTTGGTAGGTAAAGTTAGCGATAAACTTGTAAACAAGGCTTCTACAACGGTTGTCAATGGAATATTTGATATTGTGTCCCCCAAAACACAAGGGCTGGCAGATACAACATACAAACCAAATTACGTCAAGGGTGCAGCTTGTACTATAGCAGGTTCGTTTGTTGGATATTATGGGGGAAGTTGGTTTCATTCACTGGTGTATGCAGGAATACCGAATAAAAAGGCAAAAGAAGAAACGTTGCCAGAATTTCGTATGTATGGCGCTTTGGGAGGATTCTTGTTAGGAGCAGGTGCATGGTACATGGATGAAAAAGAACGCCGCTCGCAAGCTGAAAAGACAACCCTTGCAGATGAACTTACACCGTCAATACAAGCCCCTGTAACGCTTGGGCAAATCAACACCATGCGATTCGAGAAAGTCATCTTGGGCACTGAATTTCAGGAGTTTTTTGGAGACAATGCAAACAAGCACGATATTTTGCTTGTCCACGGTAAAGCTGGCTCTGCTAAGTCCCATTTTGCTACCAAACTCCTCGCATCCTTGCAGCAACAAGGCTATACGCTGTACATCTCTACCGAAGAGAATCTATCCGACAGAATCCGTGAACGACTACAACGGTACAATGCAAACGATGTTAATTACGTTCGCGCTCACTCTGCAAATGAGATTCTAAGCTATGTACAGAGCTATCAACCCAAGTTTTTGGTCGTAGATTCATTGTCCAACTTAGGGCTTTCAAACGACGAAGAAAAAGCATTGATGATGGCTCTAAAGAACAAAGTGGATTTCCTTGTCATTATCCTCCACGCTACCAAAGACGGCACGTATCGCGGCTCATCGTCTATTCTCCATGAAGCAGACTTGGAAGTGATATTAGAAGATGGTGTTGCAAACACAGGCAAAAACCGTTTGAAAGGCAAGGGTTCTATGAATCTTTTCCCACCAACAGGTAACATTTTCACACTTTCACAAACCATTCAAAAGCAAGGAATGAAGCTATGATAACCAAAACTCTACCCAAAGCAAAGGTAAAAAAGACCTCCAGTCTTGCCTACAAAGCTACAAAAAGTACAAAACCTCAAAATGGTGATAGTAACAGCGAAGGCATCAAAGGTTCATTCTATGAAAAAAGCAAGCATATAGCAGGTTCTATTGATTCTGGATTAGGAGATTTATCAAGCAATAAAGAATATCTAAAAGGCTTTGGAAGGAGCAGAAATGCGGATAATTGCTGACACAGGTTTTTTAGTTGGCTACATCGATAGAGCAGACCAGTATTATCAATGGGCGATTAAGATGGCTCAAATCTACAAACCGCCATTTTATACATGTGAAGCGGTTATAGGAGAAGCCGCATATTTGCTCTATTCAAAAGTAGGTGTTCAAGCGGTAACCCGTTTACTAAATTTGCTTGAAGCGGATTTAGTTAAAATTGATTTCCGCGTTGAAAATCACGCAAGCCGCATCATAACACTGCTACAACGCTACGAGAATGTACCAATGGACTACGCAGATGCTTGTTTGGTGGTCATGGCAGAACAGGAAAAGTATCGAGAACACACGATTTTAACGGTAGATGACAAAGATTTCCGTATCTACCGACGAAATGGACGAGAGATTTTAACGATTGATACTCCAAATCAAACCCGAAAGTGAAAATTTTCGGGTTTTTTTGTGCCAGTTCCACCGAGTTCCACCGCAGTTCCACCGCAAAAAAGCGGTGGAACTGGCATTTTTTGCGGTGGAACTGCGGTGGAACTTCTCTAAAAAACATTCCTAAACGACAATAGCGGTGGAAGTGGTGGAACTGGTGGAACTTACCGACAAACCCGCATAGAACCACAAAACCACCGGTGGAACTACCGGTGGAACTTCCCCCTTACCCGGTGGAACTCGGTGGAACTGCGGTGGAACTTGCCCAAAAACTGCCAGTTCCACCACTTCCACCACTTCCACCACTTCCACTACTTCCATCGCTATTTGCATTTAAGGAATGGTAGGTAGTATGGCTATGCCTTAAAGAGTGCTTCAAACCTAAATTTCTGGCAAAAAAAAAGCCCGAAAGTGTGTAACTATCGGGCTTTCAGAGGATATAAAAACTAAATTAAAGGTATTTGCGGCATATATTCCCACATACCATAGCTTGGAGAACGCACTAAACCTTGTTCTTTGAGTTTTGCAAGGAGATTGTTTGTTGATTTCAGTGATTTGTTTGTCATAGTTGCTAACTCGCTTGTTTTCATCGGTCGTTCGTACAATTTGAGGAATTGTAGCAGTAGAGCGCGTTCTGAAGTAATTGCAGCTTCAGCAGCACTACCTAAAATCTTCCACACTCCACGTTGTTCGTCGAACTGGACAGCATAATCTTGGCTTGCTATATCGCGTCCGGTGCAATGGAAAATCGTGTTCTCGCCCTTTCGTCGTAGCATGAAAATAGCATCGGCAGCAGCCGTAATGCCCGTTGTACCTGAAAGTTCGTCGAGTGCATAGTCTTCGGTGGCTTTTTTGGTGTGATGCACAACAAGAATGGCGATATGAAGCTCTTTTGCAAGTTCCTGTAGTTTTGCGCCCTCGTCGTAGTCCTCAGAGTAGGCATTGAGACCACGCCTTGTTCCCCAGAACCTTGCCCATGTGTCAATGATGACCAGTTTTATGCGACGATTTTCTTGCAAGGTGAGCTTTAATGCTTCAAGTCCGCCTCTATCCATGCGGGGTATACTTGTGGCAATATGCAGATTCAACGTTCCGCGCTGTAATTCATCGGATTCATTGGCAAGAATGACCCCCGCACGTTGTTTTATGCGGCGTTGGCTGCTTTCAAGGTCGAAATAGAGAACTTCATGCGGTGAAGTCGCAAATTTGCCCATGAAATTGCTTCCACTACCAACAGCGATACTGATGGCAAGCGCAAGCCATGATTTGCCCTGCTTCGGACGGGCGGCGAGGATGTTGAGGGTGCTTTCAAAAAGAAGCCCCTCAACAATCGGCACAAGAGGCGGTAGCTCCGTTGCCATAATCGTTGAAAGGGTTTGCGTCCGAATCGGTTCGATAACCTGCGTAGAATCGTTTGTAAGCGGTAAAGTCGGGCTTTGTATCGAGGAATGATGTTTCGGGTCAAAGAGCGGTGTTTCTGAGGCTATTTTGCGTAATCCCTGCACACTGTTCCCTCGTACTAACCAATCGCTCACATCTCCTTTGTCGGGCAAATTGGGTAAATCTACAATGCGGACACTGGCGGCTATGTCGCTTAATTCCCGTGCAACCTTGTCCCCATGCGCTTTTCCTGTTTCGTCATTGTCTGGCAGGACAATAACGTTTGCATCACGCAGAAAGGGATTAAATTCTGAGCGCCATTTACCCGCGCCCATTGGGTTACAGGTTGCTACCAGACCATTTCGTTTCAGGGTTTCCACGTCTTTTTCCCCTTCAACGATGAAAATTTCCTGCTTGTCTGCAATAGCTTGAGTTATTTCAGGAAGGTTGTAGAGAACAAGCGGTACTCTGTTTGTACCTTGCCCCAAGCCTTTTTCATAGCTTCCGTTTGCTGTCGGGCGACGTTGGTAAAACAGTTTTTCGCCGTTCTTGTAGTATCGTACTGTTTCAAATACGATTTTACCTTTCAAATCACGGTATGGATAAACCTGTTCCTCGTGATTTGATGGGATTTTGAGCGGTGGTTCGGGGGGAAAGAATTTTTGTCCGCATTTGCTGGAGTGGCATTTGCCGCCGCTTGTGTGCGACGTAAGAGGTGTGTAGTTTTTCGATTGACCGCACGGACAGGCTTGTTTCCTCGTGCTGTAGCTAAATTCGGTAACGTTGGACATGATGTGTAAAAATGCTCTATACAAAACCACATTTTTTGTGTAGTTTTACATAGAAGTTTTGGAAGTAAACCGCATCATAACCGCCCGGAAAGCAATTAGTGATGCGGTTTTTTATTTAATCTTGGTCAGCTGTCAACTCTATCCAATCAACTTTATCGTTATCTGAATTGCCGTATTCTTCTTTCGCAGACTCCGTAAATCGTTGTTGTTTGACCTGTACGGCTTTGAACTCTTCTGCAAGGAATTGACGAAAGGCTTCCACGGCACGACGCTGTTCTTCTGGAAACGCTGCCATCGTATTATCCTCTTCGTACTGGTCTAAATACCATTCCCACGTTATTCGTGCAGCGCGTAAACTGAGTGCGTTAATTGGAAT
>JANYIG010000274.1 GCA_025358765.1 Candidatus Kapaibacterium sp. | reverse complement strand
AGTGGGAGTTATATTTTGCGAAAACGACCGCGAACCGCCGCCCACAATGATTGTCGTACTTGAGGGTAATGTGAGTTTGATATTGCCTGAAAACGTATTCGTCCAATCATTGCGGGGCGTATCCATCCAGTAAAAATTATCGCGAGTGTAGGAACCATAAACGCCAGAAAACGATGTTGCCGTAGCAGAAGCACCTTCAATGTGAGGCGTAAACGTTGTGGTCATTGTACCCGAACGCCCGTTGCCAGAGTATCGCAATTCCACGCTAAGATTATCCCACAACGGTACTGACAGTGAAGCGCTCACCATTTCTCGCCGCATATCAAATTTATGTAATCCCGTGTACAGCGAATCGTTCCGATTCAAATAATAATCGGCTTTGGTATAGGAAATTTTAAGATCGTAGCCTTTAATCGTCCTCATCCGCAGCATGGCGTTCGTGAATGGATCGCCGATTCCGTTTGCCGTAAGATACAACTCGTCGAACACACCCTTTGCTCCGGGTTGCCGTTCGCCAAACAGGTTGATGTTGGTTAGTCGAACTCCGCTACGGTAATTATATGCCTCATCATATCGGCGTTCAGCCCAAAAATCACTACGACCATCCAAACCGCCCGTGCTGACTGAACGGTAGCCGAGCGTAAGGTCTCCGGAAAATTTGTAGTCGCCCATCATAACCCCAGGCATTTTTTCGTCTTGAGCAAAAGCCCTCGGTATAATGGTTGTAGAAGCGCAGAACACCACCAACAACAACATAACCTTACGCACAAATAATGTGTACCGGGAAACACCGGGCATATGGCAACAAAACGTATGCTTTTCCATGGTGTTTCCTTGTTTAATTGGTAAAGAATGGGTTTGTATTGGAGCCGTGTATTTCCGAATGACAGCGCGTACAATCACCAGAGTCTTGCAACCCTGCGCGTCCGTGCGGCACTCCGACTGCACTTTCACGCGAATGGCAGCTAATACAGAGCGTTCGAGGGTCACGAGTTTTTAACATATTGCGAGCGCCCGATCCATGGGAATCGTGGCACGACATACAACCATCGCTCAATGAAGCGCCGTGAGCGAATACAAACGGTCCACGTTTGTCCTCGTGGCACTGCACGCAGACGGTTATGTTGTCGGCACGCAGTTGACGAAATTGGTTGGAACCGTGCGGATTATGGCAGCTAATACATTCCATAACGCCTTCGCGCAGGCGGTGATGCGTGGTTTGAGCAAACTGAGCGCCCGTTGATTTATGACATGATAAACAAAGTTCTGATTGATTATCTTTGTGCATAGCGCTCTGACCTTTGGTAGCCATTGCCATTTTGTGTTCGGCGGTGGGATGAACCTCATGACACGAAACACACGAAACACCTGCGCGTGTATGCTCGCTTAACCCTGAATGACCCTGTTCGCCAGCTTTTTCATGGCAACTCAAACACGCTTGAGAAGAGGCAAGCGATGATTTTTTGTTCATGGATTCAATATTGCCTTTTGTTTTGGGGCTTTTGATATGGGCTGCAAGGTCGCCGTGGCATTGTTCGCAGCCAAGACTTGTCTGCCACGCCTTGCCGTGTGTTGTGCGCTCAAATGCAAGGACTTCGTCGTCATGACAATCCATACACGCTTCGCGGCTATATTGAAGCGTAGGTTTGGTCAGCGCCGTATCACCATAAATTGAGGCTGGTTGTTCATGGGCGGCAAGAACCCGAAACTCTAATGATGGGGGCGGTGCTGGTTTTTCTCCCATTACTCTCGTTGTTATGAACAAGGTAATGAGTGTGCAGGAAAGAATGCCTGATACGATGATGGTTTTCATATATTCCACCTCTTTTGACAATAGAAAAACAATACCCCAAAGAATTAGGTTTAATTAGCGGTTAGAACGATGTCTTCGTATTCTTAAAAGAAATGATGTCACATACATCCCTACGCCAATACTGCTCAACACTACGCCAGCGCTCAAGAAGAGAATAAACGATGATGGACCGACCCACCATAACGAAACGAATTCTACAATCATGCCCGCCACAATAAAGAGTGCTTCAAGGCGAATACGATGTTCAGTGCGCTTTGAACGCATGAACGCCTCCTTTCCAAAATTCTACGTCTTTGAGTCCACGTACATTATGAATAACATCATGGCACCCACTCGCCATACATGAAAGGCGATTGTCTTTCATTGCCGCAAGTGTTGTGTCTGTTTCTTTATGGTGACGATTCCCTTCAAACGACCTCGCGTCCGCATGACATTGTAAGCATTCACGATTATTATACGCCGAATATAGTTTGAGCGTATCGGGTATCGTCCCTACATATTGAATATACAAGTGCTTTAGCCCTCGCATTTTAGCTTGCATGTCACCGTACATCGTATAATCGGTATGACACGTGAAACATGCGTGGTCGCGCGGAATGCGTTTGTTTTGAAAATGATTCGCTGGCACAAATTCTTTATCATCCACCAAAAGGCTTTTACCATAATTCTCCATAGGATGGCACGACAAGCAGAATTCCGTACTTTTTGAGCGCTCCAAATGTTCGACTCCCCCCAATACGAGCGCAGTTATTGGCAGCACAAACATTGCCGCAAATGTCAGGATTTTACCACCTGCTTCGAGAGCTATTATCGGCTTGATCTCCAAGAATACTAATAGCCCAATAACTAAGGCAATGATTCCAATGAGAATGAAAAGCATCATATCTCCCTCTTGTAAGGATGTTCGTTCTTGTGTCTGAAACAATGATTATTACTGTAGTTTACAGCATTTCCATCACAGTATTTTTGTCAGATTTCTGTCCATTCTCTTCAAACAAATGCTTTGGTGGGTGTACTGCCAATACCGGACACTGTACCGTCCGCAGTACTCGCTCAGTCGTACTGCCCATCAGAAGCCGCTCAAATCCATGCCTGCCGTGGGTGCTGATTATCAACAAATCTATGTTGTTGGCGTTTGCATACTCTGCAATGCAGTAATATGGCGTACCGCTCATAATTTCGGATGTTACGACTACGCCCTCCTTCGTAAGCAATTCAACTTCTTTCTTCAGAGCAGCGGCGGCGTTGGTATATGATTTTGTAATCATTTCTTGTTCATATGCATAGACTAATTCTATAGAAGCAATCGGCGGTGCAACCACGTGGAGCAAGTGCAATGAGCCATGGAGTGGTTTTGCTATCGCTTTTGCATATTCAAGGGCATACTCTGAACAGCGTGAAAAATCAAGCGGAACGAGTATTTTGGGATTCGATATGGTAATCATTTTGATTCGAGCAATGAGAGTGGGAAATTCGTGAGGGCTTCGGGGAATACAAGCCCGTAGCAATAAAATTTTATCATACCTTGATTCTTGTTATGCTACGGGCTTATTGTACGACCTTCGTACCTAACACTTTTTAATAAAGTGACCGCAGAGGTGCAGAGGGCGCGGAGTTTGGAAATAAAGTTTAAAGTATTTTTTTTATACTATCTTGATTCTCTGCGCCCTCCTGACGGTTTCCGTCAGCCTCTGCGGTAAAATCCGTTAGATACTAAAATTCTGCGATATAGATAAACCATCAGTTTAGAGCTATTTCTTTTTCTTCGGGCTTTTTAATCTCTGTTTTGGGAAGGGTGATGTTTAGCACACCTTTGTCGAACGCCGCAATGATACCATCTTTTTGAATGTTTTCTGGCAATGCAAATGTTCGCTCAAAACTTCCAAAACTGCGCTCTACTCGTAAATAATTTTTGGATTCTTTTTTTTCTTCATGCTTTTTTTCACCTTTAATGCTAAGCACTCTATCATCGCTAAGAGTTACTTTCACATCACTTTTTTCCATGCCGGGAAGTTCAGCGTGCAGTAAAATGCTTTTGTCATCTTCAGAAATATCTACTTTTGGAATAAAGGTCTTCATATCACCCGCCCAGATGGTGGGTAACGGCGAAACATGACCATCGTGAAAGAGGTCGTTAAAACGACGTGCAAACTGTTCAATATCGCGGAACGGCTCATATTTCATTATTGAACTCATGGTACACCTCCGTAAAAATAGACTGGAATAAAAATTGTGATATTGCTACAACAGTGATGAATTTTTGTCTTAACAGCATCTTAACAGCATCTTAACAGCATATCACTATTGCTACAATAGACAGAGCCAAATGCCATGCCAGAGTTTTTATGCGTGAGAGCGGCGAATAGCATAAAACCATAAAACAATACATTTCAATACGTTGTGCTATTCTCACGGCATTTTCCATACTTTACAAATAGGTCGTTGGTGAACAATCAAACGTCGCTTTCGCGGCGACAGCGTAGCTCGCCAAGCGACAAACCCAATATCATCTTTCGACCATTATTACCTTGTGAAAAAAAGAACACTCCAAAGTTTACGCTTCCTGTAGTTTTTTGCCATTATTTTTATCCAGAAATTTTTCTATGACCTCCGGAAGTTTTTCAAATGCCGCGCCCAATCCTTTGGATGTCTGTATCGGGATAAATTGGATTTCAGAGCCTTTGGTTGCCAAAAAACCTACCGGACTTAATCCCATCCCGGCTCCACCACCCGCACCAGACCCTTCTGCTTCGTTAGAATGTTCTCCCGTTGGTTTCCCTTCACCTCCGCCCGCACCAAACCCAATGCCGACGGACATTATAGGGATACACGTAAATTCACCTAATTGGAATTGTTGTCCAATAATGGTTTCGGTTTTTACTTCCGATTTCAGAAACTCGGTGATATTACCGAGCATATTTTGTAAGGGATTCATGGTGTTATGGAAAAAAAATGAATACATTAATGGGTTATGAATGCCCAGATGATGCGGGCAATATTATTTTCAATTTCAAGAACGACTTCGTTTTTATGATAGAAATTTATTGCTATTGTTTTTTCTACTTTTCTGCTCAACCAATGGAACATAGGGAATAATGTGGCATTAACCGACACATCTCCGGTGTCCAGAGCGACGGTACATTGATTGACTTTGAAGCTTTTCAGCATTGCCACCATTTTTTTGAATGGAAACGTGTGACTCTTGTTTTGCCTGATTTTTTTTTCGATTGGTTGTGCTTCTTTTTCTCCCTTCTTCTGAAACAAGGTATTCAAAATATCAACCTGCTTTTTCCACCAGAGAATATTCACCTGTACTATCAACAAACCATCGCCCATCAACACCGTAGCCAGTACCAGATGATGAAATCGGATTCTTAGCATACCAATCACGCTATTGACTTCAAAATATATGGGAGCAGTCAGTAGGTATATCAACAGCACAACCGGAAATATGACAATGAGCCAAAGCATAATGATGGTTATTTCACGGTAGCCGCCGCAGAAACGGAGTAAAATTGCGCCAAAATTTCTTGAACCCGATATTCGAGAGACCGCTCAAAATCAGCAATGCCATCTAATGGCTGCTCCGACCAACCGCGCCAAACAAGGCGCTGTTGCCTGCGGTCAACCACATCCACAATTAATGTTCCTTCGCGGTATGGGACTTCCCGAAACCGATTGGTTACAACCATTGGCTCGTACATGGAAAAATAATAGCCAAATCGGTTGAAAAAAATGCTCGGTCCGTACCGATAGCTTGGCGCATGAACAATCCGCGTTTTTGTTTCGACAACCACGTGATGATGCACCAGAAAATCGGCTTGAAGCGTATCCACGACATAACCTTTCATCTTTAGCAGCCTCACGACTTCTTGCTCCACGCGGCGTTGAACAATCGCATTGTCATATTTTGTCTCGTGCCATGAAGAATCTGGCAACCAAGCAAATGAACGGTACGCAGCAAAATTTATCGAAGAATCAACACTTGTGACGATATTTGAGGAGGCACATGAATTGAGCGCCAAAGCAGAAACCGCTAACCATGAGAGATACAACACAAACGAGAAAAATGATGGTCGTTTCATCGTCTTGTTCCTTGATACGTAAAACAAAAATGTTGTGATTAGAGGCTCTTGTCTTCAGGCATTCTTACTGACACTACAGGACACGCCGATTTGCGGAATACGCCTTCGGTAGTACTGCCGAACATCATGCGGTAAATGCCACGCCAGCCATGCGTTCCCATAAATATCATATCCACCCCGTGTTCTCCAGCATAACGAAGGATTTCATCCTCCGGAAAACCTTTTACGGTACAGGCGTGTACACGAAATCCTTCTGCGGTCAATCGTTCCTGAAGAAGATTCAATTTTTGCTCTGCTTCCATCCAAACACGCTCTTCACTGACATCGGTAGATTCATTGGTGAAACCCGTCACATATTGAATTGGTTCAAGAACGTAGAGCAGATGAATAGCTGCATCCATTGGTTTCGCAATTGCTTTCGCATATTCCAAAGCATGATCGGCATATCTTGAAAAATCGGTTGGGAGAAGGAATTGTTTGAGTGTAAGCATAACGGCTCCGAAATGAAGGTGAGAAAAATATCCTCAAGACCAATACCATTTCATTATGCCCTCACCATCCTGTATTCTTTGCCCCAAAAGCGTTTGGGATAAAAAATACGATGAGGAGAAATGTATAATGCACAACATAACAACATTGATGCTCCAGACTCGTTTGTACGAATCTCGTGCCGAAAATGGAAGAATATCTCGAAGAGAAGACCTCGCAGGGCATCCGAGACTTGAAGAATTGTGGAATAAAGACCTCTGGAGGGGCAGTCAGGAGGAAATTAGTACGGGGGATGATGGGAATGGCGACCCATTATGGGGTACACATCGCATTCCATAACATATCACTCTGCAGCAGACAGTGTAACTCACAAAGCGACAAAATGACGGGTCATCACACGTTCAGTCGTCATGATTTCGGCGGACGAAATTCATGTGCATCAATGCCATATCGTTGCATCATACGGTGAAAATATTGGCGTGTTAAACCTGCTTCTTGTGCGGCAGAGGTGACATTTCCCGCGTGTGCTTTCAATAAAAACTTTAAATATCGTTGCTCAAAAGCGGCTATGGCGGCTTCACGGGCTTCTTCATATCGGCGGATTGGTATGGAAGGAGTGATTTCTTCATTGCTCTGAGAATTGAGCGCAGAACGGTCTGGATGAAGCAAACCTAACGCATTGGGCAAAATGGTGTTACCAGTTGTGAAAATAAACGCACGTTCGATGATATTTTCTAACTCTCGCACATTGCCCGAAAAATCGTACGAGACAAGCATTTGTTCTGCTTCTTTGGAAAGCCCCGTAATAGCACGGTTCATCAGAGTATTATATTTTGCCACAAAATGCCGTGCAAGCGGCAGAACGTCATCTTTGCGGTTTCTAAGCGGTGGCAGTTCTATGACCACGACATTCAAGCGATACAGCAAATCCTCGCGGAAGCGTCCCGTTTTTACATCTTCCGCTAAATTGCGGTGCGTGGCGGCAATAAATCGTGCTGCTATATGAATGGACGTATTCCCGCCAACTCTTTCTATAGCTCGCTCTTGCAGCACACGCAATAGTTTTGCTTGCAAGCTCAAGGTGAGGTCGCCGATTTCATCCAAAAAGATTGTTCCCTCGCCTGCAAGCTCGAATTTGCCAATGCGCTGCTGTGTCGAGCCAGTGTATGAGCCTTTTTCAGCGCCGAACAACTCCGATTCGAGCAGGGTTTCTGGAATTGCCGTACAATTGATACCGACAAACGGCTTATCAGAATGTTTGCTACTTGCGTGAATGGTTCTGGCTATCATCTCTTTGCCCGTGCCGCTCTCACCAAAAATGAGTACCGATGAATGATTGGGCGTAATCGAGACCAAACCAATCCGCTTGAACACTTGTTGCATTGCCGCACTTTGTCCAATGATTGTATATTTCTGAGCTTCCGTTGAGCTAAATTCTGTGGCTAATAAAGCCGAATTTTTCTCCACACCACGCCTTTGCTGATAACTCGCGGATGCCTCGCGCACGGCACGTTGCACGGCTTCGATAGAGAGTGGTTTGGAAATATAATCGAATGCGCCATCTTGCATAGCGCGAATAGCGATGTCCATAGTGCCATTGCCCGTAACAATAATGACCACCACGTCCGGCTTGCGTATTTTTAATGCTTGCATAGCATCCAAACCGCTCATACCACTCATCTGCACATCCATAAACACTAAAAACGGCTGCACCCCATTTTGCTGCACTCCATTTTTTTGTATGTCAGATAGTTGCACAGCATCGAATTTTGCTATTGCTTGTTCACCACTTGAGGCTGTTTCACAGGTATAACCCATTTCCTCGACTACCTTACGGATAAAGAGCCGAGCATCGGCGCGATCGTCCACAACAAGTATGGGTGCTTCGATGGTAAAAATATGTGCATTTACTTGTGGTACTTCAGCGATATTCATCATCAGTATTGACTTGGAAAGAGTGATATTGCGTCAAAATTTACCTATATTAGAGTTTATTCTGAATACTTTTTTCTGCCATTTCCGCCCCAGCCTTCGCTGGGAAAAATCCGACTGGAATCCAGATGTAGTGCGGACTGTGGGTCACAGCCTTCGCTGGCATGACAGCTCTGTACAATACTTAGAATACACTCCATTATTTCTTTGAATGCCCCCAAATTAGCAAATAATTCCGCAATGATACTATCTACGCCCTCTTTCTGCAACGAACAAAAACAATCGCTTTAGACACACTTTACTGTACACTTCATGATACAGCACGACGAAATCATGCTTGCAAGCTATCGTAGCGCTATAGATGCTATTGCGATTGTCAGCCTTACCGACGAGCGTGGTGTGATTACGGAAGTCAATGATAACTTTATCCGCGTTAGTGGCTACCCACGAGAGGAATTGATTGGAAAAACGCATCGTATTGTCAATTCAGGGTATCATCCTTTAGAAGTGTTTGTGGAGATGTGGCATACCATCACGTGCGGCAAGATTTGGCGCGGTGAATTGCGCAATAGAGCAAAAGATGGCTCCTTCTATTGGGTGGACACTATCATCACACCTGTGTTCAAACCAACACACCATGACACTACAGCACACCAGAAGCAGGGCATAATTGCGGGGTATCTTTCGCTCAGAATGCTCATCACCGAACGGAAGGTTTTGGAGCAACATTTGCACGAAGCCAAAGAAGCCGCCGACGCTGCGAATCGTGCCAAATCAGAATTTTTGGCAAATATGTCGCACGAGGTTCGTACACCAATGAACGCCGTGTTGGGGTTTTCGGAACTGCTCCGCTCGTTGGTGCAAACGCCAAAAGAAAAACATTATCTGCAAACCATTATTTCAAGCGGTCGTACGCTCCTTGCTATTATCAACGATATTCTCGATATATCAAAAATTGAAGCTGGCAAACTCGACCTCCACCCCGAACCAACCGACATCCGCGACTTGATTCAAAGCGTGGTGGACATGTTTTCGGAAAAAATTGCTACTAAGCAGCTTCAAAGCATCGTATTCATTGACGAGGCGCTGCCAGAGGTTCTCCTTGTGGACGAAGTTCGGCTGCGTCAAGTGCTGTTTAACCTTATTGGCAATGCCGTCAAATTTACAGACGCTGGATATGTCCGCGTCGCGGTGCAGGATGCAATATCGGATACAAACAGAGAAAATATTCCTGATGAGGAGAAACGTTGGACACGACTTATGATAACCGTAGAGGACACCGGCATTGGTATTCCCGAACAGCAGCAGGAACGTATTTTTGCCCCCTTTGTGCAATACACAAGCGCAAACGCGGCTAAATATGGCGGTACTGGTCTTGGGCTTGCAATCACCCGCCGCTTGGTCACGTTGATGAACGGCACTATCACGCTGACAAGCTCTGTGGGCAATGGCTCTATCTTTCGTATCTTGCTTCCCCTCCCCGTCGTAGATGATGCTGAACTCTTGAACCTGACGACAGACATTCATGCTGAATACGATACGGTACAATTCAACAACCCAACAATACTCGTGATTGACGATGTTGAGTACAACCGCACACTCGTCAAAGCAATGCTTGACCAGCACAACGTGAGAGTTATTGAGGCGGAAAATGGTCAAGAAGCGCTCCAAGTAATTCAAGCAACTATCCCTCAACTCGTGTTGATAAATGTACGAATGCCAGACATGGAGGGATATGAAACACTACGCAGCATAAAAGATTACCTTGCAACCGCTTCGATTCCAGTAATAGCAGTAACAGCTTCAGCGATGGCAGACAATACGCAGACAACGAGCAACCTATTTGATGGATATATTCGCAAACCCTACACACGAATGCAATTGTTATCGGAACTCATACGGTTTTTGCCGTACAAAAACTCCACCACACAGAAAACAGACCAAACAACGGCAACAGACATTCCGTCTCTCATCAAGCAGTGCCACTGCTCCACGCCTATTGCACCGGAAGCTCGCGCAACCATACAATCTGATTTTATGGAACAATGGCAACGGGTTTCAAAAAGCCATATCATCAATGATATTGAATTGTTCAGCACACGGCTCTGCATTTTTGGACAAGAGAACGGAATCCCTGTCTTGGAGAAATACGCCGCATTATTAGCACACTACGCCGAAAATCTTGATATTCTTGCACTTTACAAAACACTTGCACATTTTCCCGAGTTGGTACGGTGCTTTCAAGAACAGTAGAGTCCCGCTTCTACGACGATTGGAGACTGTGTCGGTTTTGATTATCTAAAACCTTTTGCCGATGATGACAACGTAGGTATCAAACACCTCCTTCAAGAAAAACTAACGGCAGCTTGACAATAAAAGTGCTTCCATGCCCCAACTCCGATTCACACCAGACATGCCCATTCATAGCCTCTACCAATTTTTTGACAATTGCCAAGCCCAAACCCGTTGAATCCTCGCCGCCTGTTGGCTGTGCAGAGAGGCGAGCAAATTTTCCAAACAACTGCTTCATATCTTCTTCCGACAACCCCGGACCTTCATCTTTTACAAGTATCAAACAACTATCAACAGGTTTTAAGGCAGAATCAGGCTCATTGTTTTCTGTTCCTTGTTCTTTGACTATAACCCATACGTTTTTGTCTGCTGGGGAATATTTGAGGGCATTGGAAATCAGGTTATCAAATATTCCTATGACCGCATTTTTATCGGCATACACCGCAACACCATCTGATTCCGCCGCGAAGTGAATGGTAATATTTTTAGTTGCTGCTCGTTCTTGGTATTCTGCTATCACTGAAGTTATAGCTTCAACAACATAAAAAGATTCAAAGGAAAACTGCACATTTCCGGTTTCAATAGCATTGATGTTTAAGAGATGGCTAATAATATCCTTCATGCGCGAGACCATTTCCTGAGCCGTTCGCAGCCGCCTTACGACATCTTGTGTACTCAAATCTTGCCAATGTTTTTCCACTAAGGACAATGTCATCATAATACCGCTCAAAGGATTTTTTAAGTCGTGTGCCACAATCCCCAAAAACTCATTCTTTTCTTTGTCTAACTGTTCGAGCATATGATTTTTTTCTTGTAGCCTTAAATTGGCAAGCTGGATTTCTCGTGCTTGTTTTCCTACGGTCTCTAACTGGCGCTGAATTTCTTCGTTGGCAGCTAAAATTTGTGCGTTAGCATCCGAAAAAAGAGCATTTGTCGTATTAAGCCGTTCATTACTTTCGTGCAATTCTGCTGCACGATGGGTACGCTCTTCGTACAAACGGGCGTTGTCTAATGCAACGGCGGTGTATGTAGCAAGTGTGCCGAGAATTTCCAAATGATGGTTCATGTACGCATTTTTTCGGAAACTCTGGACAGTAATCACACCTAAAACTCTACCCTCAACAACCAAAGGCTGATAAAGGAGAGAAATAGGAAGCTCCGCGTCGTTGTCATCATCCAAAATGCCAACAAGATTTACTGTAGATGTATCACTGATATAGTTTTTAAATTCGTTAGCAAGGTCATTGATAAACACTGTTCTTTTATTCTCCATACACCACACAGGCAGCTGGTTTTTATCCCGTATATCCCGCTTGTACGGTAAAAAACGTTTGCCATTTTGTATAGCAAGATTATACTCAATCGTCTGCTCCTCATCGTTACAAATGCCGATACCAAACACACTAGCATCCATAAGTTCGTTCACGGCGCTATAAACGGTTGTCAAGATTTTTTCAAGATCAAGTGTAGCTGTAATATGCTGCCCGATGCGACTGAGTATCGTTAGATTTTCATATGCTTGTTGCAGTTCCGCATTTGCCAATTCTATTTCCCGCGCTTGTTCGGCTTGGATTTCCAATTGTTGTTGAATCTCTTCGTTCGCCTCATGCAGTCGTTTATTTGAAACCTCGATTTCTTGCGCCTGCTCCGCCTGAAATTTCATTTGACGTTGGATTTCGTGACTGGCATGATGCAAATCGTGCGTGCGTTCCTCTACTACCCTCTCTAATACTTCTGCTCGTTCGTGGATGTAATGTACCCGCCAGCGATATGTTCCGTAGCCGCTTCCCAACACAAAAACCGTACATAACCCATAAAACCACCACGTTTCCCAAAAATACGGCGCGAGGGAAAATATTGCCGTTGCACCAGTCTCGTTCCATATGCCACCGTCATTGCATGCTATTACCCGAAAACGATATGTATGTCCGCGAGGCAATGCTGTGTAATACGCCGTACGCCGCGCCGCAGCTTCCACCCAATCTTTATCGTAACCTTCTAACAGATATTTGAACCGTACTTTTTCCGATGCCGTCAACGATGTTGCCGTATAATGAAATTCGATTTTTTTAATCGTTGCAGGTAGCTCCGCAGCGGCGTTCAAATTAAGCATTGTATTATCAGCTTTGATTTCCTCAATTATTACTGGCGGTGGTAAAATATTCGATGAAATATTCTTAGGGTTTATCGCGGCAACACCCGTCATTGTGGGAAAATACAAACGCCCATCGCTGCCTTTCCACCCAGCGGGCTGACCACCACCGTTACAATGGATGCTCCCTGCTCCGCCCAAAACAGTACAGGTAATCTGCTGAAGGTTGCCATCCAGAAAAGCATTCACATCGGCTTTACGCGCACGGAAAATGCCTTTGTTACATGACATCCAAAAATAACCAACATCGTCTTCCAAAATACAATACACTACATCGCTAAATAAACCAGCCGCTGTAGTAATAGCCGAAAGTTTGCCGTTCTTTAAACGATTTAAACCTCCGCCTTCCGTGCCTATCCAAAGTATGCCATCACTATCTTCCAATAACGATGAAACCAGATCATGAGATAACCCTTGTTTTGTGCTAAAGACTTGTATTTTTCCGTGTTCCAAACGATTTAATCCTTCACCTGTGCCTACCCATAGTGCACCTTGTCGGTCTTCCAAAAGCGCAACGACGGAATTATCCGAAAGACCTTGCTGCGTGGTATAAGAAGCACTGACCTTCCCATGCTCTATTCTGTCCAAGCCACCACCCGTACCTACCCAGAGTACATCACCGCCCTGTTTATCACCATTTCGGGTTTCCAATAATGACCGTATGACGCTGTGGGAAAGCCCTTGCTCGGTGTTGTAAACCTTTACCCGTCCGTTATAAAGACGATTTAAGCCGTTTTGTGTTCCAACCCACAGAGCGCCCGAACGGTCTGATAATAACGCCCAAACAACATTATTAGAAAGCCCTTGTTTTGTCGTATAAACGCTGACTCGTCCATTATACAAACAGTTTACCCCGCCTCCACGTGTACCCATCCACAATGCACTGCCTTTGGTATTATTATGGTTGGGGTCTTCCAAAAGCGAAAAGATTATATCGTTTGAAAGCCCTTGTTTTGTACCATAAACACTGATTTGCCCATTATACAAACGGGAAACACCGCCCCCCGATGTACCAATCCAGAGCGCTCCCTCACGGTCTTCCAATAATGAATAGACAAAACCATTTGACAACCCTTGTTTTGTACCATAAGAATGTATTTGTCCTTGATAAAGGCGATTGATACCACCACCTTCCGTACCCATCCAAACTGCACCTGAGCGGTCTTCCAAAAGCGACCAAACGAAATTATTGGAAAGCCCTTGTTTTGTGTCGTACACGTTGAACCGACCATTAAAAAAACGATTGACTCCCCCACCCCACGTACCAATCCAAAGCGCCCCTTCACGGTCTTCCAAAAGCGACAAGGCAATGTTATTCGATAGACCTTCTTTTGTCGTATAGACATTTATTTTTTCTTGATACAATCGGTTCAAACCATTGTCTGTACCGATCCAAATCACACTGCCTTCTGCTCTTTGCTCACTGCTGTGACCCCGTGTTTCTAATAACGAGAGAACTATATTGTTAGATAGCCCTTGTTTTGTGCTATAAATGCGTATTTTCCCTTGATGCAAACAATTCACACCACCTTGAGTACCAATCCAGAGCTTGCCTTCATGGTCTTGCATCAACGATCGGACGAAGTCATTGGAGAGTCCTTGCTCTGTCGTGTACACACTCATCTGTCCTTGGAACAAGCGGCTCACGCCACCACCGTTTGTGCCTATCCAAAGCCCACCTTCGCGGTCTTCTAACAGTGCTGTAATAAAATTATTGCGGATGGCGGGGGTATTACTTTTGTCGAACACCGTAAAATTTACTCCATCAAAACGGGCAAGACCTTCTCGAGTACCTATCCAAAGGTATCCGTCACGAGTTTGGCACAATGCCCGTGCGAAGTTGTGTGGCAATCCTTGTTCAGTTTGCCAGACGGAATACATATATTCAGTAATAGCTTTGTTTGGGTCTAAGCCGTAGTGCTTCGCGCCCGACGGTACGGGCGGAATATTTATAGGTTGGTGTTGAGCGAAAGCCAAAAACGCCATACCCATTAAGAGGGCTGAAGTCAATAGGGTACGCATGGAATACAAAAAATAAGGAGAGCGGCGGCGTAGCTTTTTGCCTTGCTATAGGATAAATTGCTGACGATCAAGTCTTTGAGTACTTCCCCTGTCCCTGCGACTTCAATGCGAGTGCAGTCCAGAGCGCACCAGCAGCGTCAACAGCACCTAACGGAATCGCTGAAACGGGCATTTCTCCAAGAATAACCAGAAGCGTTATACCAACAGCAAACCCCAAGCGCATGAGTACTGAAGCTCTGATGTACGGCATACATTCAGCACGTGCGCCAACGATGTCGTACGTTCCGATGATTAAGGCAAGCAAACCCACAACACGCGCCCACCCCGACGCTAATGGCGGTAATTGTAGCAGCGACATAATCCCCGGCAAAGCAATGAATAACGCTCCTGCTGCAACACCATAGATACCAAAGAAAAATAGTGATTGAGCGGCTTTGGTCATGACAACTCCTTTTGTTATTTGTAATGCACTCGAACCGTATTGTTCTGGTTCATTTTTGCTAAAATAATCAAAATTTTGTGTGAGCAATCATTTTTACTTGGGGAAGACATTTTCGGCTGGGCGCGAACAAAATTCCACCAGTTATTGCGGTATCTTGCGACGACGGCAAACCTTCTTATTAACTCACCAAGAGCGCCTGCGGCTTATCCGAGACATTAAGACAAGCCAACATCAGCGTTAAAAGCCTCTACGCAACGAACAGTTTGCATTTTTGGGATTGAAAGTGATTGTGTAGATTGAGCAACAAATTGCAGTGTTTATATCAAGAAAATTACGTATCGGAAAAAACAATGGCGTATAATAAGTTCAAAATCCCAACTCTCAAAGAACAACTTGGAATTATTATCCGGCGAAACTATTGGCTGCCGAAAAAATTTCCCGATGTTGCAGAAGACACACGTCTCATGGAGAGTTTGCAAGAAGCCGCGAAACTCTATCTTGGTAGCGAAAAAGCGCGTTCTGAGTTTGTCGTTACGCCTGTTTTACAGGCTTTGCTCCGAAAAAATCAAGAAAAGTTTTCTATTTTCTCCGGTTACGAGTTTTCCATTGACAAAATCAAGGGTTTGAGCGGGTTTTGTGATTTCATTCTTGCATCCGCCGCAGATACGTTTGTCGTGGAGGCTCCCGCTTTTTTCATCGTGGAAACAAAAAAAATGGATATTGACGACAATGCTATTGCGCAGTGCGGAGCAGAACTCTACGCCGCTCATATCTTCAACGCACAGCAAGGAAAGCCTCGCAAAGCTGTCTATGGGTGCGTAACATCGGCATATAGTTGGGGTTTCCTGAAATTAGAAGAGAACATCCTCAGCATAGACCCTGACTATGTGAGCTTGAGTTTTCGTAATCCATATCAAGTGCTTGCTGCTTTGCAGTGGGTTGTGGAGAGAAGTTTGTCGAATGAGTAATGAGGTTGTATGCGGGTTACGGAGATGTGAACTTTACTCCACGTGGGCTACAAGGCGCGAAAAAGCTATGTAAGATGAATACTTTGTGTTTTTTGGAGAGGGGGAGTTTTTGTAGATTGCGAAAAAAATTTGTTGCTGTGCAATCTTAACGGGTTGGAAACAGATAAAATGCTACTTCTTCGCAAAATAAAAAGAGTTGGAATCCACGCATACATCAACACAATTTGCACCACATTATATTTTTTCCAACCGTACCGCTTTGTTTACAATTACCGACAGAGCGGGATTGTTTTTGGAAGATTGTAAAAATTCAATGACTGAATACGTTAAATACATAAATGGGACCTTAAAACCAGGCATAACTGAGCGAGAAGTTGTTCTTGACTTATTTGCGGGCTGTGGAGGTTTGTCACTTGGCTTTGAAGCTGCTGGTTATAGAACAATCGGCTATGAGATGGATAATGCTGCTTGCGAGACTTACAATAAAAATCTTACTGGTGAGTGTTTTGTAGTAAAACTCGACACAGATTTTGACTATCCGAAATCGGACATTTTGATTGGTGGTCCACCTTGCCAACCGTTTAGTGTTGGAGGACACCAAAAAGGTATAGAAGACGCAAGAGATGGTTTTCCGATTTTCATTGACGCAGTAAAAAAATTGCAACCCAAAGTTTTTATGTTCGAGAACGTCAGAGGCCTTCTCTACTCAAACAAATGGTATTTTGATTTGGTTTTAGGTGAGCTAAGAAAATTGGGCTACATTATTGATTACAAACTATTGAATGCTGTGAATTTTGGTGTCCCTCAAAATAGGGAACGACTTTTTGTCTTTGGGCACAGAGCAAAATTTAATTTCCCCAAATCACACACGAGGAAAACTACAGTAGGTGAAGCCATTGGCGACACTATGTTCACCGCACCTGATGGCAGCAAATTTTTAACACCTTCAATGGACACCTATGTCGCAAAGTATGAAAAGGCTTCTTATTGCATCAATCCAAGAGATTTATATTTTGACAAACCGGCAAGAACATTGACTTGTAGAAACCTTGCAGGAGCAACAGGCGATATGCAAAGAGTGCGTTTGAAAGACGGTAAACGCAGACGTCTGTCTCATAGTGAAGCAGCACGGTTACAGAGCTTCCCCGATTGGTTTGAATTTGCTGGAAATGAAACACAACGTTTTAATCAAATTGGCAATGCTGTTCCACCACTATTAGCATATCAGTTAGCACTTGCCTTGAAGGAATGTTATAATACAGAAGAATTTTATACTTCGTTAGAAATTATTGACAATAATATTCAACCAAATCAAGTGCTATCGCTATTTTAAGATGAAGAATTACCTCACAAAAAGCACAAAGTCAAAAGCTATTCAGAAAGTAATAAATGAAGCTCTTGAAATTTTAGAGAGTGTCGGAATTCCATTTAGCTCAAAATCAGAAAGAGGATTAGAGAAAATGGCACTTAGTTTTCTTGCCGTTGCAGGCGTAACAAAAGATTGGAAAAAAGCTAAAAGTTTAGAGGATAATTGTCACCTAAAAACGAGGGATATTATTCAAATTATCAACAAAAATTTTGAAGAAAATATATCACCTGGCTCTTATGACGACATAAGACGAAAAGATCTTAAACTTCTAGTTCTTGCAGACATAGTAGTAAATAGTGGTGTAAATAAAGGTTCTGCAACAAATGACCCAACAAGGGGTTACGCCTTGCAACCTGATTTTAAAAAGTTAATTGTTACGTACAACACACCAAATTGGGGCATAACATTAGAAGCGTTCAATAAAAACCACCCCTCTTTATCTGAAATTCTTGCACGAAAAAGAAACTTAGAAAAAATACCTGTGAAACTACCAAGTGGAAAACCGCTTGAACTTTCACTCGGGGAACACAATGTATTGCAGAAAGCCTTGATTGAAGATTTTCTTCCTCGCTATGGTAGCGACTGTGAAGTTTTATACATCGGGGACACCTCAAACAAAATTCTTCACATTGAAGAACAAGAACTTAAGAAGCTAAAATTCTTTGACCTCTCCCACGATGAATTGCCCGACATCATAGCCTACAGTAGAAAAAATAATTGGCTTTACCTAATTGAAGCTGTTCATAGCTCTGGACCGATGAGTGAAACAAGGGTTTTAGAATTAAAGAGAATGTTAAAAGACTGTAAAGCCGAATTGATTTTTGTTACAGGCTTTTTAACGCGGGCCGACTTTAGAAAATGGATGCTGGATATTGCTTGGGAAACTGAGGTATGGATAGCAGATACACCCGATCATTTAGTTCATTTCAACGGACATAAATTTCTAGGAGCATATTGACGAACACATTTGCATTGTTACAATGCACAAATTCTAAAGAGCCAATAAGCCATGAACGGTTAGCAGACCTCAATACCTCACACCCGCGCAATCACTAACTCCGCATTACTATTACCGCTCCCAAGAGCAAGGCCTTTCATTCACTTCCCCGCAATCCGGCAACAATGGCAACCAAAACAACCACTATCACCGTAAAAAACATTGCCGTCAATGTTCTTTCTTCCAAGAACGACGATGATTACATTTCTCTGACCGATATTGCTCGCTATAAAGACAAAGAGCATACCGATACGATCATTCAAAATTGGATGCGCAACCGCAATACGGTCGAACTTCTGGGATTATGGGAAAGCAT
>JANYIG010000244.1 GCA_025358765.1 Candidatus Kapaibacterium sp. | reverse complement strand
CTGCATCGTGGGTATTCCAAAGCGGGCAGGCTGTCACGTTACCCACATCACAACATGAATTTGTGTTGTGGCCCGGTACAATCTCAACTACAACTGTACAGGATTATCCAGGAGCGCAAATCGGATATTATTCATTTTTTCGATACTCCGAGCGCAATGCTGCCCGCCTGCCCGCGTATCACCGATTGGATGTGAGCGCAACGCATCATTTCTCGTGGTTTGGATTGCCGTTTGCACTTTCGCTGAATGTCTATAACGCCTACAACCAGGCAAACCCGCATATCTGGTGGGTCACGCAAAGCCGCAATGTTCTGTCTGTTTATCAAAAAAGCCTTCTGCCGTTGTTGCCAACGGTGGGTTTGAGCTTCAAGTTTTAACTATCGTATTTCATACTTCACGAAGCGCTATGAATCGTTCTATGCAAAAAATATCATTATTCTTATCATTGCGCGGCTGTACCCTTATCGCGTTGTTGGTACTTTGCAGCTGTGAGCAACTTGTTCAGGATTTGCCAACGCTTTCTACTGACAAGGAGGCAATCGTGATTGGCGCTATGCTGACTGCTGGCGATTCGCTCCACAATGTTTTTATTTCCAATACCATTCCAGCATTCGATACGCCAAACAGCGACAATGTCACAACCTCAAGTGCGACGGTGACGCTCGCGGTAGATGGTGTTGTCTATACGATGCGCCCACAACCGCCATCAACGCAGTACACGTGGCAAGACCTCAAGGGAACATTTTTTGAAGTGCCAAACCTTATGGTAGAGGCGGGCAAGCACTACGAGATAACGGTGCGGCTCCGTGGAAACATCGCCCATGCAGCTACATTTGTGCCGCTCCCCGTTGTGGCAGATTCCCTCCGCCTCTATGAACGTTCTGGAAGAGAGCTTGATGTAGTGATGGATGCGGTGATTCAAGGTCGTCCCAACGAGGTTTATTTTCTCACGCAGCGTCATATAGATTCATCCTTCTACAATGGCAATCCTGTTGTTTATTTTTACGCTGGTGAAGCAAGTGAACCAAAATTTATCAACACCTCCACAGATGGCAAAAAGACAGTAACCCTCCAAGCGCTTTTGAACGGCTTTTTTGTTCCACGGGTACAAGGAAGACTGAACCAGATAACATCATTTGCCCATATTTTTGCGTTTGATGCTGCTTATTTGGATTACTACAACACACGTGGACGTGCTAAATATGACGGAAACCCATTTGTTTTACAAGGCGTAAACGTTCAAGGAAACGTGACGGGGGATGGTGTCGGTGTTTTTATTGGAGTGAATTTGACGGTGATAAAAATTCCGAAAATGTAGGGCAAAATCGCTTAACCTTTATTCGTCTGTAAACCTCATAAAGTCTCGACTCTCTTTTTTCAAAAACATATACGCTCTTTTCTCAAAAAACGCTCTAATGCCCATTTTTGGTGTGTCGCTCCCTAGTATTTTCAGTACACAATCTTAAAGACTCTCTTTTCGGATTGTGTACTGAAATTTTATACATAGCAACACAGTACACGACAATTTTTTGTCACATTGCCCGCCAAGCCTGATAACAAGGGAGCATGCTCCCTTGTTCGATAAAGCGTGTATCCGTCAGGGTTGGAAGTGGTTTTGTCGTGTACCATAACATAGCAATTTTATACAGAGCCGAACAGCGATTATTTTCTGCCACTATTTTATCAAACAAAAAAATAATGATTTCCTATAAAGCATATTTTCCGGTAATCATGATACTACTCTGCTGCGGTTTTGGTGGATGCCATAGTCTCGTAGAAGATATACCCCAATTTGTGCCGCAGCCAGAGCGCATTGTTATTGGTGCGTTGCTCACCGCAGGTGATAGCATTCGCTATGTCTTTATTTCCCATACCACCGCGCCTTTAGATACTCTCGTGAACAGCTCATTAGAAGGTATAAGTGCCGTATTACACGTGGATGACAAGGTTGTCACATTACGGCAACAACGGAATATCAGCGATACCGTACATCTACCATTAGAATACCTCAAGGGACTATTTTTTGAGGCACCTGGTGTAAGGGCGGAGGCGGGCAAACGGTATTCCATCACGGTGCAATGGCAAGGCAAGACCGCTCAAGCAACCACCTTTGTGCCGCAGCCCGCCATCATAGATTCGCTTGCTATTTATGCTCAATTGGGAACACAGCCTACGATTATCCTCGACGCTATTCTTACACCAAGACCCAAAGAAGTCTATTTTATCAATCAAATTCATCGTGTTCAACCTCCCTCGTATCCGTATCTCCTAACATATCAAGGCGATTTCAGCACGGGTCTACGGATACAAGACACACTATCGAACGGCAAACTTTTTTTGCGCTCATTGATTGGTCGGGGATATAGTAACCTTGCCCAAAACCTTCCGTCATACCAATCCTCCGCCCAAGTCTATGCCTTCGACGAAGCGTATTGGGAATATTACAAAACCAGCCGCTATGACAATATTCACTATGACGGGAACCCTTTTGTGAGCCAACGCACCAGCGTAAAAGGCAACGTCACGGGCGACGGATTGGGCATATTTGCGGGCGTGAATTTGCGGGTGGTGCGGGTTCCTCATTAGCCACAAGTATGCTAAATCCAAAAAAATAAGACGTTATGAGCCTTACCCAGACAGGTGACAGAGCATCTTCACAAATACCAATCTGAATTATTTTTATCTGCGGACATTGTTATGATACGTTTGTTGTTTTCCCTTCGTCGCGCTTGTGTTACTCCTGCATACAGCTTTACAATGACTGTCCTTACGGCACTCGGTTTCGTGTTCATCTATCTTCCGGTCTATGCTCAAAGCGCCAGCCACGATAGCCGTGCCAGCCACAACGACCATAGCGGCAGTGGTCTCGGCAGTAATCTCGGTAGTAATCACGGCAGCATCTCTGGTTTTGTGCGCGAGCGCGGTAATGGTGAGGCTCTGAGTGGCATCACGCTTACCGCCACGCGGCAGAATACTGCGGGAGCGTCTGTGGTACGCTCTGTGCAAACAAACAAGTTTGGTCGGTATGTCTTTTCTGGATTGCCCGTGGGTACGTATCAGATTATCGTATGGGGTGTAGGATTCACCAAAACATCATTCAATGTTGCTTTGGGGCAGGATTCGGCAGCGGCGCTCTCTATTGGGATATTTGTTGGGCTCTCTGTCACGCTTTCTATTGCATTAGAGCGCCGGACAGTGGCGTTGCGGGAAATTACGGTGGAATCGGAGGCTCTTGCCCAACCGCCAAGCATCAGTGCGGTAACGCTTACGGCGGAAACCGTCAAACAACTGCCCGCTATTGGTGGCGAACATGATATATTCCGTGCGCTCCAGCTGATGCCGGGCGTAAAAACAAGTAGCGAGTTGTCAAGCGGGCTGAACGTGCGCGGCGGCTCCTCCGACCAAAACCTTGTGCTGCTCGATGGCGCTTCGGTATATAATCCGTACCATTTAGGCGGCTTTTTGAGCATCTTCAACACCGATGCCGTGAGCGATATTCGGTTTTTCAAAGGCGCATTCCCCGCAGAATATGGCGGACGGCTGTCAAGTGTGCTTGATTTAACCATGCGCGAAGGCGCAAAAGACCGTGTGAAAGGTTCGGGATATGTTTCGTTGGTCGATGCAAAAGCGTTGGTCGAGGGACCGATTGGCGAGCAAGCAACGTTTTTGGTTTCGGGGCGACGGATGTATCTGGACGCTCTGATGAATCTTTTCGACCGCGATGGCTCTGCGCCACGCTATAATTTTTATGATGTTAATGCGAAAATAAATTATACCTTTTCCGACCGCGACCGCTTGTTTGTGAGCGCCTACGGCAGCGCAGACCATTTATTCCCGCCGCAACAGGTGGCCGGCAAGCTGCTGAATGATGAATACGACATGAATTGGTCGAATCTGACGGCAAATCTCCGTTGGCTGCACGTTGTTTCACCAGAACTGCTTACCCAATGGTCATTGATTGCTACTGGTTATGCGTTTGGTTTTAATGCGGGGCTAACGGGTTCCCTGTCACCCAACAGCGCAGGGCTTCAAACCTCGACAGCCATTCAGGACATCACGCTTCGCGGCGAAGCATATTGGTTGCCCAACCAAGACCACACGGTCAAAGTGGGCGTGGATGCCACAAGGCGCTCGTTGCGCTCGGTGATAGACAATCAGGCAGTATCGGCATTGGACATCAAAACGATAACGCCAACGCAAACAATGGAAGCGGCGGTGTATGCCCAAGATGAGGTTGCTGTTAGCCCTACGCTTTCGGCTACACTTGGCGCACGGCTTACGTATTTTGGCGGGACAAACAGTCTGTATGCCGAACCACGTTTATCGCTTATGTACAAACCATCGGAAGCGCTTTCGCTGTACGCAAGTTATGGTGTGATGCGTCAGTTTTCGCACCTTGTGTCGCAACTCACCACGATAGCTCCCAACGACGTGTGGTTTCCGGCTTCGGAAGCATTGCAACCAGAGGCTTCGTCGCAATACATAGCAGGCGCAAGCCTTCCGCTATGGGAAAATAATCTTTTGTTGAGCGTGGAAACGTACTACAAAACAATGAGCAATATCTATGAATTCCGCGACGATGCACAGTTTTTGGTGGGAACGCCTGCCGCCACACAGCTCACCAAAGGTACGGGAACAGGATACGGGGTGGAAATATTGTTGCAAAAGAAGTCTGGGAATCTGAGCGGTTGGGCGGGCTACACGCTGTCGTGGGCGGAGCGTTTGTTTCCCGAATTAAATGGCGGCAAGGCGTTTGCTCCGCGCTACGACAAGCGGCACGATATTACGGTAGCGCTGACCTATCACCTGAACGATACGTGGGAATTCGGAGCTTCATGGACCTATCAATCGGGACAGCCCATCACCTTGCCGACTGCTGCCTATAGCCTCGCAGTATTGCCGTCTTCATACACAGGGTCCAGTCCGTATTATCCGGCTTCATTGAATGGTGTTTTTCCTCTTTATGACTACACCGAGCGCAATGCGTGGCGTTTGCCAGCGTATCACCGTTTGGATGTGAGTGCCACGCACCATTATTCATGGTTTGGATTACCGTTTCATGTTTCGCTCAATGTGTATAACGCCTACAACCGCGCCAATGCACATTTTTGGTGGCTTGAGGGTATTTTTTCGCGCTCAGTTATTCGGCAAATAAGCCTTTTCCCAATATTGCCGACGGTAGGTATTGGATTTACGTTTTAAAATATCCTATTTCCTTGGAGCAACGCGCTTGGGCAGGGAATATGAATCTATCAGTCAAAAAGAATAAGAATAACCGGAGGTTTATACCGTTGAACAATTCCCACTATCATTCTACAGCATGGGCGGTGCGAAATCGCTTTGCGCTGCTTTGCCTCTGTTTCTGCGCTCTTGTGAGCTTTGGGGTGGCAGCATTGCAATGCCCGCTCTGCGCCCAAGAGTTTCATAGCTCGGCGTACTTCATTCCGGAATGGCGCGGATTAGACCCGTCCAACAACGTGACGGCAATCCATCGGCATAGCTCTGGAAGAATGTGGGTGGGGACGGACAAAGGTTTATATCGGTTTGATGGATATACGTTCACATCGTTCCACGCAAAGCCAAAGGACAGCACGGCGTTGCCCCATGATTTTATCACCGCACTGGCAGAGGACAGTACTGGTGCGCTTTGGATAGGCACGCGCTCCGGTTTTTGTACGTACGACCGTAAGCGTAGTGTGTTCCAGCGTTTCCCTCGTATAACGGCAACTGTTCGGGCAATGCTTTGTGCGCGGGATGGCACAATGTGGATAGGAACGGATGACGGCTTATATTCGTATAACCCAACAACAAAGCGCTCCACAGCATTGTTTGGAGATGAATCGCCGAACAGGATTTCATTCGCCAATGCCACCACGCTCGCCAACAGCAACGTTCGTGCGCTGCGCCAAGATGACCGTGGTATGCTCTGGATACAAACGGAGCCTCCACTCCCCGCAAGCAACCCGCAAGGATATTTATTCATCCATGAATTTGCGCCAGCAACGAACACGCTTCGCCGCCATGCTATTACTGTAGGCAACGGCACTGGCGTACCGTCCAAAGCAAACCAATTTGATGATTATGCGATGTTGCCGTATTCTTTGCCAACCAATGTTCAAACTGCCCAACACGATAGCAGCAAGGCGGCTCACCTTCTCGTGCGGCTTCAGCCGCATAATGAACGATTGCCTGCGGTTGTCGGCGCAATCAACGCTACCAGAGTGGCAAGAGTAATGGAACCACAAGTACCGCACCGCTATTATCCCCTTGTTTCTGCCTATTCATCTGGTGAGTTACGTATATGCATTGAAGCCGTTATCACACAGGGTACACAAAATTACATCTGGGTGAGCGTCGAAGACTATGAACATACGACGTATTCTCGCGCCTCGCGCAGCGGTTTGTACTATCTTCCCATCACCGCTACAACACTGCCGTCCAAGCCACTTGTTCAAGGCCTTGTCACGGCTTTTTGCCAAGACCGCTTGGGTACGGCGTGGGTGGGTGTTAACCGTCTGGGACTTGCCGTCGTGAAGCAAAGCCGCATCCAAGAATACACGCCAGACCACGGGATAGGTGAGAATACTGTGACGGCTATCTTCAAAGACCATACAAACACGCTTTGGCTCGGCACAGAAAATGGCATCAATAGGTTGGATGCGGGCAGCACAACGTGGAAACAGTATTTGGGGAAACAGTATCTCGCGCAGAAAAACATAGTGGTGGAGAATGGCAGTATGAAACCTTCACAGATGTTTATCAACGCCATCATCGAAGACAGTCATCATCGCCTTCTTGCCGCTACAAACCACGGGGTGTTTCGTTTCGACCGTCGCACCGATGTATGGAAACCGCTTCAGTGCTTGAATACTGCCCTTGGCGGCGTACCTATTGTGCGAATGCTGGTGGATACCCTCACAGACAATTATTGGCTCTACGCGCCGCCCTACGGGTTGTGTCTGTTCGACAAGAACGAGCGACTCATCAAGCGGTTTGAAGCCCAAAAAGATTCCGGTGATATTTCCATGGAACCCGTCTTCACGCTGTTCCAGGACAGAAAGGGTACTATCTGGGTCGGAACACTGTACGGATTGAACCGGTGGCAACCGCAGACGCGCTCATTCCGCCAGTACAAAGACGAAAGGTTCGGCAAAACAATTTCTGCATTGACCGAAGACGCGGCAGGAAACCTCGTTCTGGGTTTTGCCAACAACGGGATAAGCACCTACAACAGCGCCACTGATAGGTTTACGAGGGACATTTTTTCCAAAAGCACCACAGATACGCTTGCAAATAAGGGTCTTTACAGCAATATTGTTTCTGTCCTTGTGGACAAACATGGTGACTACTGGCTATTGTCTGCAAAAGGCAGAGTGAGTAGGCTTTCGCCTGACTTGCATTCAAATGATTCAAAGATCATTTCTACGATTCACATACCAGAGAACGAGCCGTCAACAACGGTGGTAGCACAATCTCCGGCTTATGCAAACGACGGCGCAGGGTTTCAAGATGCAAGTGGAAGACTTTATTTCAGCCACGGCACAGGATGTATAGCACTTCATCCCGATGACATTATATCTCAGAGCATTCCTATTGTTGCATTGACTGCGATTATGCACAAGACAATCCCGATAGCGAGTGAGGTTCAGCATAACGATACTATCACGATTCGCTTCAACGATATCCTAACGCTGGAGGCAGGTGTTTTCAGCGTCTTGAGCGGTTTTAGTGATTTGAACAATAATACACCGGAACAAAACAAATACAGTTTTTTGTTAGAAGAGCGCGGCACGATGGGCGCAATGTGGACGGAACCAACAGTCATCCGTACGTGCCGATACAATAGGCTTTCGTGGGGAAGTTATGTGTTCCGCGTGAAGGGCTGTAACGCCGAAGGTGTGTGGAACGAACAAGGCGTGGGCGTGGTGATTATTGTTCTCAAGCCCTTTTGGGCGGAGACGTGGTTTGTCGCCGTGGCTATTGGTGTGGTGATGGTTGGCTCTATAGGCGCAGTGCGGTACAAAGCCTCGTTGACAATAGCCAAACAGCAAGAGCAATTGCACCGACAATCCTTAGAACACGACAACGAACATCTGAAACGGGAAAAAGAGATGCTGAACCGCATAGCGGCAGAACTCCAACTCACAACCCTCCAGCTTCAACTTAATCCACATTTTGTTCACAACGCGCTGCTACCCTTACAAACATTCATTCTTCAGGAAAAAAAATTTGTCGCGCTGAAATATATTTCTATTTTTGCAGCATTGCTCAAAACAATGCTCGGGCAAATGCACAGTCCGTTTGCGCCGCTTACAGAAGTGATTACAGTGATGGATACGTACATAACGTTAGAGCAATTTCGGACGAATGATCTTTTCACCTACACGTTACAATACCCACCAGAGCAGGAAATACGGCACGTCACCATTCCTTTCATGATATTTCAGCCATATATCGAAAATGCGATTCGTCATGGTTTGCAGCCGTTGGAAGATTGTGGATTTGAGCGGGCAGCACGATTGAGCGTGGAACTGCGTTGTACAAAAACAGAGGTGCAGTGTGTGATTGAAGACAATGGCATCGGCAGAGTTGCATCGAAGCTGTTGTCGAGCGAAGGAATCAGACGCGCAGAGCTTGCCACGTCAACAACAATAATAGCCGAACGACTTGCGAAACTTGAGCAATTGCATCGGATTACGATTGACGTTCAGTATACCGACCTTGTGGACAACGACGAATCGTCAATCTGCACGGGAACACGAGTGATAGTGAGCGTTCCCTTTGTTCCCAACGGTTCGATCATGCAAGAACCAACAGAAGCGCCTTTGTAGAATCAATCACCAAGATCGCTATGGAAACACAACGAATACGAGTGGGTCTTATAGACGACAACTACGCTGCACGAGAACTTATCAAGGAATTCATCAAGGAGATGTTCCCGAACAGGTTTGAGGTAGTGGCGGAGGGGCACTCCCGCAGAAGCGGCATTGCAGCGCTCCGCACTACCGCCATAGACATCCTTTTTCTTGATATGGATTTGGGTGATGGTCTTGGGTTCGATGTGCTGGATGCATTAGACAACATAAATTTTGGGTAGTGGTCAAATAGTACATGATTGGTTGTAGGTAACGATGAACAATTTCGTTACCATGTAATGCCATTCATCTTTTTTTGAAAACGAAAGAG
>JANYIG010000199.1 GCA_025358765.1 Candidatus Kapaibacterium sp. | reverse complement strand
TGATTGGTCATTTGCTTGTCATTGGTCATGAGTAGATTCGTTATTGGTGGATTGGTCATTGGTGGATGTTCACCTGTCACACGAACGCCCAATGACGAATGACCAATGCCCATTGACAGCCTCCGATATACTTCCTCCGTCACATGTATCCTTCCAGCCTCTCCGTGCGATTCCATGCGGCTGGCGGTGTTCACCGTGTCGCCCCAAAGGTCGTAGCTGAATTTACTTGTGCCGATAACGCCCGCCACCGCTTCGCCTGTGTGGATACCAACGCGCATCTGTATTGGTTTGCCACTCAGTTCTTTGCCTTCAAGCGACCGCTGCAAGCGCACATCATCCAAGACTTTTTGCATCTCCAATGCAAAGCGGGCAACGTGTTCCGTGTGGTCGTCCATCGGAACGGGAACGCCAGCAACAACCATGTACGCATCCCCTATAGTCTTGATTTTCTCCAAGCCGTGCTTTGCTGCCAGCGCGTCCAGTGCGGAGAAGAGAGCATCCAAGAGTTCAACGAGTTCTTGGGCATTAACATTTTGAGAAAGTTTAGTGAAGCCGACCACATCGGCAAACAACACCGTAACGCCCGAAAAATGCTCGGCAATGCGCGTTTCGCCCGCTTTCATGCGCTCGACAATGGGGGCAGGCAAGACAGAAAGAAGCAGGCGCTCAGAGCGCATACGTTCCTGTGCAAGTAAGGCTCGGTCTTTCTCTATGATAAGATTTTTCTCTTGGAGCGCAGTGTTTGTGATTTCAATTTCGGTGGCTTGCTCTTGCAAAATGTTTTGTTGCTGCAAGATTTCTCCATTGGCACGCACAAGTTTGTTGTTTGCTTGTTGTTTTTGACGATAAAGCCATATCATAATCAAAGCAGTGCAAAGCACGAGTACAAATCCAATAAGGAACACCTTACGCAAAAGGGTTTGCCGCTCCTCTTCCAGTTCTCGTATCTTGCGCTGCTTTTCTTCTTCGTAGTTGGCTTTGATTTGATTCGTTTTTAAGGTAATTTCAGAATTGCTCTTTGCCATCTGCAAATCACTATACTGCTTGAAATATCGCAGCGCTTCTTTGTAATTGCCTAAGGAATCAAATGAGGCAGAAATGATGTTCATTACTCTGTCACTTCCTAACATAGTATTGCCATTACCGGAACCAACTTTCAGCGAATCGAAAAACTGGAGAGCAAATTGTGCTGTTTCGATTGCTTTTTGGTATTCATGTTTGCAGTTATACACAAACGCGAGGGAAGCCAAAGTAATTGCTATTCTGTATTGGGAATTGAGTTTTTGTGCTAAGGCTTTTGCCTGATAACAGTATTGCTCACCAAGTGCGTATTGACCATTCCAAGCATAAATCTCACCAAGATGGGTCATCGCTACAATGAGTAATGGATAATCATTATTGTTCATTGCCGTAACCTTCAAATAATACGTCAAGGCTTGCTGATAGTTTTCTTGAAAAAAATATAAGTCTCCAATATGAACGTTGCCGTATACTATTCCTTTTTTGTCGCCAATAGTTTCAGCAATGGTGAGTTCTTTTGTGTAATACTCTTTAGCTTCTAAATATTTCCCAAGCTCACTAGAGAGCATTCCTAACCCCCCTAATGATCTGGAAATGTAAATGCTATCTTTATTGTCTTCTCCTATCTTGAGGGCTTTGAGGAGGCATTCTTGGGCTTCAATAGGTTTATCTTGTGCAATTTTTATTACGCCAAGAATCATCATTGCACCCACAAGCCCATGACTATAGTTCTTTGCAAGGGATAATTTCACAGCTTGCTCAGCCCAAAACAACGAAGAATCTTGTTGCCTTATCACACGCACATAATACTCAGCCAAATCACATATTGCCGTGATGCGAACAGTATCCGCTAGCGATGAAGAAATGATATTCAAGAGCGAATCTCGCTGCTGCTCTCTTTGAAAGCACACGGACTGCGCTTGCGCTCTCTGTGCGCTTAGGAAAGAGGCAATAATCATCATGAAAATAGCGACGGCAAGAATCAAAGAGCATTTCATAATGGCGCAAAAGGGAATGGATTCGTAAATTTGCAGAATAGACAAGGCACAAAATACAGATTTTCCGCAACGAGCAAAAACAATGAAATCCTTTGAACGCTGGACAATAGATGAAGTCGAACGCTTGCTTCATCTTCGAGAAGAAAAGCACACAGAGCCATTGCAGCAATGGATGAAAAGCCTGCCGATGCTCACCGAGCAGGAACGCGCTGCCATTGAGCCGTATCGTCGTTCGTTAGAAGAGAACGTCTATTTTTGGAATGAAGAAGAATTAAAAATCCGCTTTATCGGACCGATATTAGAACAAGTGCGGTTCGACAATCACCGCACCAAATCGTTTTTTGAACGACCATTGAAGGCAACCGTCAACGATATTGTGCTGAACGGCATTGTGGGTTTTATGGTCGCCACCGGCAAAGGCACGCCGCAGCAGCCCTATTTTTTTCTTCAAGAATACAAACCCCAGCGCGGACGGGCAGGCGACCCGCTTGCACAAGTCCTTGCGGCAATGGTTGCCGCGCAAGCGCTCAATTCCCCGATGCAGCATCAAACCTTATATGGCGGGTATGTTATCGGTCGGCAATGGTTTTTTCTTGTGCTTGCGGAAAACGTGTATTCACTCAGCAAAGGCTTTGAGGCAACACAAGAAGATGTATTTGAGATTGTTCGGATACTAAAACAAGTAAAAGTGTATATCGCTGATATTCTCAATTCGCAGTCGTCACGCACCTGTGCTTGAGTGCCTTATCTTATTCCCTTTTGGGTGATAGAATGCTATTTTTTATTTCCGGCTGTCCGCTTCTTAGCGGGCTGTCGGATTGACGCGGCGTTGTATTCGACAGCCCGACCCCGTAAGAACAGGGAATCGGACAGCCGAATAAAAGACGG
>JANYIG010000191.1 GCA_025358765.1 Candidatus Kapaibacterium sp. | reverse complement strand
ATTTGTCATCTTCTGCTCAAGGCTTACTATCTGGCTTTCAAGCGTTGCGATATCTTTTTCGCATAGCTCTACCAAACGCTGAATACGGCGCTCCTCGCGTTCGCGGACTTTTTTTTCCTCGCGGGATTCCTGCTCTTGGATTTTGATAGCTTGTGCTTGAGATTTGACGGCTACAGGCTGGGAGTGACTTCCCACGCCGTTCTGCTCTGGCAATGCCTTCCCCGCATTACTCGCTACAGAACCACTCTCTGCTTTCCGCTCCGTAGGTTCTTTTTTCTCCAATGTTTTGAGCGAATCAATATTCCGCAACCGCAAGAACTCGTACAAATCACCCGGATATTCCTTGAGGTTCCCGCCTTTGAACTCCACCACCTTATTCGTCAACCCCTGCAAGAAATCGCGGTCGTGCGAGACGACGATAATTGCGCCGTCGTAATTCATCAGCGCTTGTTTCAACACGTCCTTCGAGCGCATATCCAAGTGATTCGTCGGCTCGTCCAAAACAAGTGCGTTTACGGGTTCCAGAAGCAGTTTTGCGAGCGCAAGACGTGATTTTTCGCCGCCGGAAAGTACGCGCACTTTTTTATACACCGAATCGCCGCTAAACAAGAATGCACCGAGCAAGTCACGGATTTTTGTTCGCATTTCACCCGTTGCCGCACGGTCAATGATGTCCAATACTGTTGCGTTCGGGTCAAGCATTTCCGCTTGGTGCTGCGCGTAGTAGCCCACGTTGACATTGTGTCCTATCGTAATCTCGCCTTCGGCATCCTCTGTACCGATGAGCATTTTCGAGAATGTCGTTTTGCCTTCGCCGTTTTTGCCCACAAACGCAACTTTTTCACCGCGCTCAATAGCAAAATCAACGCCGCGAAGAATAATCTTCTCGCCAAAGCGTTTTGTTACGTCTTTTGCCTCAAACACAACCCGCCCTGAGCGCGGAGCTTCGGGAAAGCGGAAGTGAACGGAGGATGTATCCTCGTCCTCAATTTCGATGCGATCTACCTTGTCAAGCTGTTTAATCCTTGATTGCACTTGATTTGCTTTTGTTGCCTTATATCGAAATCGCTCAATAAAGTCTTCTGTTTTGGCGATTTCTTTTTGCTGGTTTTTGAAGGCAGCAATTTGCTGCTCACGGCGTTCGGCGCGGAGTTGGACGTAACGCGAGTACGATGCGGGATAGTCGCTGATTTTACCAAGTGAGATTTCGACCGTGCGGTTCGTTACCGTATCCAAAAACGCCCGATCGTGCGAAATGAGAATAACAGAACCATCGTAGTTTTTCAAAAAGTCCTCTAACCATGTCAACGACTCAATGTCGAGGTGATTTGTTGGCTCGTCGAGCAAGATGTATTCAGGCTTGCGGAGCAAAATTTTAGCAAGTTCTATCCGCATTTGCCAGCCGCCACTAAACTCGTCTGTCATCCGTGTCAAATCTTGCTGCGTGAAGCCAAGCCCAATGAGAATGCGTTCAATATTGCCTTGCAACGCAAAACCGCCTCCATCACCAAAAGCATCGTTTGCATCGGCGAGGTCGTGCAGCAACTGCATGTATTCGTCGGAATCGGTGTCGGTACGACCTGAAAGCTCGTCGGAAATAGCATGAATACGGTCTTCGAGCCCTAACACATCGGCAAACGCCGTAGCAGCTTCGTCATACACCGTTTTGCCTAACGCAGTGATACCGTCTTGCGGCAGATAACCAATACGGATGCCGTTTGCACGGGCAACAGTTCCGGTTTCGGGGTCTTGCAAGCCCGATAAAATCTTGAGCAGCGTGGATTTTCCAGCGCCGTTTTTGCCGACCAAGCCCACACGGTCGCGTTTGTCAATCATAAACGACACATCATCAAACAAAAATGTTCCGCCAAATTGAATCGAAAGAGATGAAACTGAAAGCATAAAATTTAGATATCACAAGAATTAGAAACAACAGAAGTATTTGTTCCCACGCTGACATGCCACAGTGTGAAAACGAGAGTTACAATGACAAATCTACGAAAAAAAACTGTAAAAACCCCGCAAATCCGCTCCAATCCTTGCAATCTGGTGCAGCACAATTTTCTGCCGATTAAAAAATAATGTTGGATTTTGTCGGTCTTTCACTACTATCAAAATGCTCCGAAAAAACTGGCTTTGGACAAGGCGTTGAAACCTTTAGACTTAAAGTGTCACGCAAAAAATTCAAGAGCTTTTTTTTGCGGCGAAAAAATATTGTTCTTGGCTTCTCAGGTAAAAATCACAAAATTGCGACCCTTCTTTCTTAGCCTTTGCATTGAGGCATTCAAAAAGTCTATCGGCAGATATGGACACAGAGCGAAAAGGAAGGCAGGACTCTCAACGACGCATTTCCCTACGTCTGTGAGCGTCAATCCTTCAATCTACAGGTTCTGTACACATTGTTGTCCGCAATTCTAAAGAATTCTCCGATTCGGGTTAGGTTATCATCTTACATCACGCTATTGAGGACAGATTCTATGATTCAGGACGCTACTGAATTGTTTTCGCACGAACATGAGTACAAACCTTCTGCCCAAGAACCTGCGCCGCCGCAAACAGTTGCTAACGACCCAGTTGCGGCAGAACTTTGGGCAAAATGTTTGCCAATCATTCAGGATAATGTCACGCCACAGGTCTATAAAACATGGTTTGAAAAGATTCAAGCGCTAAAATGGAGCGAAAATCAGTTTGTCATTCAGGTTCCAAGCCAATTCTTCTATGAGTGGATTGAAGAGCACTATTATGATTTGTTGCAAAAAACGCTTATTCAGGTACTCGGACCCGACGTGCAATTGCAGTATCAAGTCGTAGTCGAACAAACAGAAATTGAGGAAGATCGGCGAACGATGCGTCTTCCCGCTAAACCTTCATCTGCAGCAGCTACTGCTGCGCAACAAAGTTCACTTCCATTTGTGCAAAACGCACCACTTCAGCAGAATTTTCCGAATTTCCTGAACCCCGCATATGTGTTCGAGAATTTCATTCGTGGCGAGAGCAATCAGCTTGCTGTTGCCGCCGCGCTTGCCATTGCCGAAAAACCCGGACGCACTAAGTATAATCCGCTTGTACTCTATGGGCATACGGGTTTGGGAAAGACTCACTTAGCGCAGGCTATTGGGAATCGTGCATTACAATTGCATCGCAATCTGCGGGTGATTTATACAAACAGCGAACGCTTTACGATGGAATATGTGAACGCAATTCAAAACGGCAAAGTCAACGAGTTTACAAATTTTTACCGCAGCGTGGATATCCTGATTGTAGATGATATTCAATTTTTTAGCGGCAAGGAAAAAACGCAGGATAATTTTTTTCACACATTTAACGCGCTACACCAGTCCGCAAAACAAATCATCCTGACAAGCGACAAACCACCAAAAGAAATCAACGGCGTAGATGACCGCTTGATTTCACGCTTTCAGTGGGGGTTGACCGCAGATGTACAGCCGCCGGATTTCGAGATGCGTATGGCAATCTTGCAGCGCAAAGCCGTTGACGAAGGCACAGAGCTTCCGGGTGACGTGGTGGAATACCTCGCACGGCACATCACTTCCAGTGTCCGCGAACTCGAAGGCACGCTTATTTCCTTGCTTGCGAACGTGTCGCTCGACGGACGCGAACTCACGCTCGACCTTGCACGCGAGGTTGTGCGCGGCATTGGCACCGAAGTCGCACCAAAGGAAATTACTGTGAAATCCATTTTGGCGCGAGTTTCGGAGTATTACGATATTTCCGAGACACTTATCATAAGTAAGACGCGCAAACAAGAAATCGTGCTTGCCCGCCAGACCGCGATGTACATCATCAAAAACCTGACACAACTTTCGCTCAAAAGCATCGGCTCACATTTTGGCGGGCGTGACCACACAACCGTGATTCACTCGTGCCAGATGATTCAAAACTACCTTGAGACTGACCCCAAGGTACAAGTTGCCGTGAATACGTTATTGGATCAACTTGGCGCAACCGGAACTTCACGCCGATAATGACAAGAAGGTGTCTGCACAGATTGTACGAATATCTTTCGGTTCATACAACACCTTACAAGGCGGCTCATCTTCATAGATGAGTCGCCTTGTTTTCTTTCGGGCTTTGATGTATCTTGCCGTACAACAATTTTTCGTCATTATTCCTGTTGGAAAACGCATGAATACCTCGACTCGTTTTATTACTCTTGTACTGTTGTGTATAAGTCTGCCTGTAACGCTTTTCGCTCAATCTACAACCGTCCTCAAAGCACCGCCCCGTGCCGAAGGTGAAGGACCATTCAAACGTCTGATTATTCGTGGCGTGACATTGATTAACGGTACGGGATCACCACCGCAAGGTCCGGTGGATATTGTTGTGGAGGGAAATCGTATCAAAAACATTCAAGTAGTAGGTTATCCGGGCATAAAGATAGATGCGTCGCGTCGTCCAAAGCTGAACACAGGCGATAAAGAACTCAATGCCGAGGGAATGTATCTGATGCCGGGTTTCGTGGATATGCACGGTCACATTGGCGGCACATCACAGGGAACATCTGCTGAATACGTATTTAAGCTCTGGATGGGGCATGGAATCACGACTATCCGCGACCCATCGGCTGGAAATGGCTTGGAATGGACACTCGAAGCCCGCGACAAAAGCGCTAAAAACGAAATCACCGCACCGCGCATCAAAGTGTATCCGTACTTTGGGCAAGGTTCCGATGACCCTATTGCCACGCCAGAGCAGGCACGAGCATGGGTACAGACGATTGCGAAAAAGGGCGCAGACGGTATCAAGTTTTTTGGAGCAGCGCCAGATGTTTTTCAAGCGGCATTGGATGAGGCTAAAAAAATGAAACTCCGCACTGCATGTCACCACGCGCAGATGGACGTTGCTCGTGCAAACGCACTCCAAACTGCAAAATGGGGACTGACATCCATGGAACACTGGTACGGGCTGCCAGAGGCGCTTTTTGATACAAAGACGATACAAGATTATCCGCTTGATTACAACTACCAGAACGAACAGCATCGGTTTAGCGGTGCGGGCAAACTCTGGAAGCAAGCCGCACAGCCTTTCAGCGAAAAGTGGAACAAAGTGATGAACGAGCTTTTAGCGTTGGATTTTACGATTGACCCAACCTTTAATATTTACGCCGCCAGCCGTGATGTGATGGCAGCCAGCCGCTACGAATGGCACGACGAGTACACGTTGCCTTCGCTTTGGGAATTTTACCAGCCGAATCGCGCTGCACACGGCTCGTATTGGTTCTCGTGGGGTACGGAGGAAGAAGTATCATGGAAGGAAAATTACAAACTATGGATGATATTCGTGAACGAGTACAAAAACCGCGGAGGGCGCGTTACTGTTGGCACGGATGCCGGTTTTATTTTTCAACTCTACGGCTTTTCGTATCCGCGCGAGCTTGAAATGTTACGCGAGGCTGGGTTTCACCCGCTTGAAGTCATCCGTGCAGCTACGCTCAAAGGCGCAGAGGCGCTTGGCATGGACAAAGACATCGGTTCGGTCGAAGTCGGCAAACTCGCCGACTTTGTGATTGTCGAAGAGAACCCGCTTGCAAACTTGAAGGTTCTCTACGGCACAGGCGCTATCAAAGTCAACGAGAACAACGAGGTAGTACGAGTTGGTGGTGTAAAATATACGGTCAAAGACGGTGTAATTTACGATGCCAAAAAGCTGCTCGATGACGTAAAAGCTATCGTTGCGAAAGCCAAACAAGAGCGCGGTGGCTACAAAATCGTGCAGCCGGGCATGAAAAAACCCTCAGAAAAGAGTGATTCACCTCACTAAATTGGAAACTACAGAAATCAAGTTATCTATAGAGCACTAAAGGCAAATTTGGCTTTTGCCAACCCATCCGCAAAACCTCTGCCTATGTGTTGAATGTCTTTAACGAACAAGATTTCCGTCTCAATTTTTAGGAACCTGATTTCTATGATAAATATGAGAAAGCTAAACACTTTTTTATATTGGTTGTGAAGAGATATGCGCAGTATCAAACACTGATTACACAATAATAATCCTCAATTCCCCTACCTTCCCATTCAGGTGGTTGTATGAAAACCCGTCTTTGGCTTCTGCCCATGCTCATACTATGGTGCGTTGCGTACTGTTCTGCCCAACAGCCATTTCTCCAACCCGCACCTTCAAAGGCGCAACAGATAGAGCGACTCACACAAGCTGCCCAGCCGAAAATGCAGTCCGCCGATGTGTTAATAGATTTCACAAAAAACGCCTCCCAAAAAGTGCGTCACACGCGGCTTGATGCAGGCGAAATTTCAAGTAAAGGCTTACGCATTGCCGCATTAAAACAGAAAGGAACAGCGTTTTCGGAAGTGATTGCTGTGCCGTTTGTGGATGTAGCACCGTTTTTGAATCTGAGCGCCGTTGTGATGCTCGAAAATGCTGACCCACAAAACATCACGCTTTTTATACGCTCTTCGACGAATGAAAAAACCTTTGGTGAGTGGCAATCCATGAACGAAGATACTCATAGTGAAAACGATGGGAAGCCAGTATCCGATGCACCTACATCAAAACGGTATGTTAGCCGCTTACTATATTTGCCTAAAGAAACAAAAACCGTTCAGTACAAACTTGAAATGACAAAGACCACCCTTTATCGCAATCCGGTGGTAAAAAGCGTCAAACTCAACTTTTTCAGTCCAGGGGATACTCCAAAAGAGCAGCTTGAAAAAATGCAAGAAGCCGCCACGGAAAAAAAAACTGAAGTTTCGAGTGCGAGAAGTTGGAAAAACACTCATTTCGGCTCTATTCTGAGCGCTATGCCGCGCCCGCAATTTGTTAGTCGTACTGATTGGGGCTGCCCCACAGGGCAAACGGCGGGCGACAAACAATTCGACCTTGCCCCGACCGACGTAACGCACCTTATCGTTCATCATTCCTTCGAGCCGGGCAATACTATTACCGATTGGGCAGCAGCCATGCGTGGGATTTGGAATTATCATGTGAACTCAAATGGCTGGTCGGACATAGGCTACAACTGGCTTATAGACCAAAATGGCATCATCTATCAAGGCAGAGCATGGGTCGGCGAAAACGAAAACACACGTGGGGCGCATTTTTGCGGCAATAACACTGGCACGATGGGCGTATGTATGATGGGCAATTTTAGCCTGATTCCTGCACCGGAAAAGGCTGTTGCAAGCCTCGTAAAACTCCTTGCGTACAAAGCCTCCGACCGCAGCATTGATCCGCTTGGCATAACATTTCTTTCCTCGGCAAACAAAATGTTAAATAATATTTCTGGTCACCGCGATGGCACATGTTCTACCGAATGTCCGGGCGACCTGCTGTACCCCGTGCTACCAGACCTCCGCAAGCGCGTTGCCGATGCTATCAAAACCGCCACCGACGTGGATACACCTACGAATCAGCCTTTCGAGACAACACTGGAGCAAAACACCCCGAACCCCTTTGACGCAGCCACACAACTACGGTATAGCTTACACGAACGCGGATTCGTTACGCTCCGCATCCATGACGCGCTTGGGCGCGTAGTACTCACGCTTGTGGATACCGCACAAGAAGCGGGGGAATACACGATAGCAGTTCACACCGCTTCGTTACCACAAGGCATCTACTACTGTCGGTTGCAAGCCGGAGCAGCACAGTTCACAAAAACTATGGTACTCGTGCGATAAATTTTGTATCTTTCGCCTCGTTTGCTTTAAGCGTACAACCTTGGGAAACATTGTTCCAAACTTTGATTTTATACCATTTCTAAACCGATAGCTGCGTATGTTTAGTCTTCTTCGGCGTGTCACGTTAGTGCAGTGGATCGCAATTGCAATTGTCATAGGCGTACTGACAGGCGTATTTGCGCCAGGGGTGGCTGCTAATCTAAAAATCTTCTCCACACTTTTTCTGCGAATGATAAAATCCATCGTCGTACCGATAATCTTCGGAACGCTTGTGGTAGGTATTGCAGGGCATGGCGACGATGTAAAACGAATCGGGCGTTTGGCACTTAAATCATTTGTCTATTTTGAAATTGTGACGACGATTGCGCTCTTTGTGGGCTTGGGTGCAGCAAATCTGACACGCCCAGGCGATGGCATCCGTATTGGCGGCACTGCTGGCGCGGCTGTGGGAACAGAATTTGCCTCGAAATCAACACAAGTCACGTTTTCAGGTGTGATGGAGCATATGGTTCCGCAAAGTTTTTTTGAAGCGGCTGCACACAACGAAGTGCTTCAAATTGTATTTTTTGCCGTGATTTTTGCCATTGCTCTCACACAGGTGCCTGCAGGCAGAGCAAAAGAAACAATGCTCTTGTTTTGCGAAGGATTGTCGCAGGTGATGTTTAAATTCACTGGCATTGTGATGAAATACGCTCCTATTGGTATTGGTGCTGCCATCGGCTATGTGGTTGGTGAAAGCGGGTTGGGCGTTCTCTGGAACCTTGGCAAACTCGTTCTTACGCTCTACGGAGCACTTGTTGTCTTTATTTTATGCGTATTGGTTCCGGTTGCACTTATTGCACGGATTCCATTGATTGAGTTTATTAAACACGTCAAAGATCCCGCCATTATTGCCTTTTCAACCGCATCATCCGAAGCGGCACTGCCAATGGCAATGAAAAATATGGAAGCATTTGGTGTTCCGCAGCGCATTGTTTCGTTTGTGTTGCCAACAGGTTATTCGTTCAACCTCGACGGTTCAACGCTGTATTTATCGGTGGCACTTCTGTTTGTAGCCCAAGCTGCGGGCGTAGAATTACCCTTCGGCACACAAATGGTCATGCTTTTTACACTGATGATTACAAGCAAAGGTATTGCTGGCATTGCACGGGCATCACTCGTTATTTTGTCGGGAACATTAGTGCAATTTGGGCTGCCTTTGGAGGGCGTTGCCATCATTCTGGGCGTGGATGCGTTTATGGATATGGCACGTACATCGGTAAATCTTGTGGGTAATTGTCTTGCCTCGGCGGTAATGGCGCGTTGGGAAGGTGAATTGCAGCCTCCGCATCAACAAAATGCGGAGCCTCTTCTTGAATCGTAAAATTGTAAAAGCACCACGTACAATATGCTGTTCAGCGGCATTCACCCAAACCACAATGGTATGCGTTTTTTTGCTGGAAAGCACCGAGTAAAACACCCAGAGAATCACGGAGCATCCGTCAAATACTTCTGCTGGCTTATTCCCTTCGGTTTGTGGATGTTTTTCACAATACATCTTCAAGCGCAAATTCAACCCCAAGAACGGCGGCGCTGGGATGAGCCAGTAAATATCACGACCCTCAACACTGACCGTGACGAATTCGCTCCTGCGTGGTCGCCCTTGGAAAAACTTCTGTACTTTAACTCTACCGCTGACGGTTACTCGAAATTCTACACTGCCCGTTACGAGCCGCCCCGCGATCAAAAACGGGATGCTAAACCTGTGTTTAGCAATCGTGACCTTGTTCGCACTACACTGAACGCCCCACGTAACAATCAGTCTTTTGTTACCTTCGCAAAGGATGGAAGCGTATATTTTTCGACGTTCCGGCTCACAAAAACCCGCCCCCTGCTCAATATATACCAAGCCGCTCGGCGCAACGGGTCGTTGTGGGAACAGCCAGAAGCCGTTGCCGCGCTCAATACGGACGATTTTAACGCTCATCCAACGCTCTCGCCGTCAGGAAAAACCATTGTTTTTGCATCCAACCGAGCAGGCGGGCGAGGCGGAACCGACCTTTGGATTGCCAGTAAGGACGCAAGTGGCGAGTGGCAAACACCAGTAAATATGGGTGAAATATTAAACTCTCCGGAAGATGAGATTAGCCCGTTTTTTGCGTCGGAAGACTCACTCTATTTCGCTTCGGACGGTTTTGGTGGCAAAGGTGGTTTTGAAATCTTTCTGAGCCTCCGAACCGCCTCAAAATGGCAATCACCCGTACCAGTGGTGGAGCTTAACAGCGAATATGATGATTTCGATTTAACGTTGTTACCAGACAAACTTTGTGTATTTTCGTCCAACCGCCCGGGTGGGCGCGGTGGCTTAGATTTATACAGCTCACGCCTTATCAATCTCTCTCTCGCATCGTCCGCCCTTGAATATAAAATTGCCCCGCAAACCACGTTTTTGACAGTAGAAGAATTCTCCACAACGGAGTTTTTACCGGTATTACCGTGTATTTTTTTTGGTGAGAACGTCAGTACATTGTCGCCGGAGTCTCACCAACTGAGCCGTGACGAAATGATGAACTATAGCACGGCAGCAGCACGACCCGACCCGCTTGGTATCTACGCCGAATTGCTCAACGTCATTGGCAAACGCCTTCGGGATTACGAGGACGCAGCTCTCATCATAACGCCCTACATTCCAGAATCGCCAAACCCAAAACAGCTGGAAGTTGCTAAAGCCAGAGCAGAAGCTGTTCGGAAATATTTGACAACAGCATGGGGCATTGACCGTAGCCGTCTGATATCGGGGACACCTAAAAATATCGCTGAAATGCTGCCTGTCTCGGTGGTGACTGGCTCGACCTCGCAACATTCACCACTAAGAACGACGATTTTGGGAACAAATGAACGCAGTCGGTGTGTGGAATTCACCTGCAATGACCCGCGCATACTGGCTCCGGTGCAAATCGGCGGCGTAAATCCTCAAACTAAGCAGCAAAAACTCGAAGTCTATCTCGATGTTCGTCCTCGTGGATTCTTACGTTCGTGGCGTTTTGCGGCTCTTGCCGGTGTGTCCGATACTGTACTCACTACCGAAGGCATAACACTTCCCTACACTGTTACAATGCAGCTTCAGTCGGAAATATTGGGGAGACTGAGCAATGAACTCCGATTGCAACTTTCGGGCGTGGATTCACTCAATCGTGCAGGCAAAGAAGAAGTGATGGTCAATGTCTATAAAATTTCGCTCGACGAAAAGCGTCGGCAGAAAGAGCCAACCCACGTAATTGAACGTCATCGCCTACTCCTGTTGGATGAGTCGCAAGCAGAGCTTCTACCGGAGCAACAAGAGTATCTCAAGAGCATTGCCACATCGCTTACACCACAATCGGTTATCACGGTGAGCGGTTATGGGACGGTAGAAGTACGAAAAGGAAAGAATAACATTGAATCACAGATGTCGCAAATTGAGCGTTTTATGGGTTTTGTCGCAGAGACTTTTAAACGTGCCACGCAAGGCATCACCGTCAAAACAGAATTATTGGGTGATAATGATGCTCTTGCGGCGGCAACACCGCAAGAACGCTTGTATGCACGCAGTGTATTCATCACGATTGAGCGGACGCTTCCGCCACAGGAAAAACGATAATGACTTATTTTGAGACATTTAGCCCTAATTTCCTGCATATTTTTCGCAAAAAAATACACAATGTGGAAAAGATTGCTTGCATTTGATATTTCCTATGTCTATTTTTGTCATAGAAAGTTTTAGTTCTGGTGACAATTTCATTGATAATCGTGACTGTGCTTCGCAATATTTTCTGCGGGCGACGATGTGAATGTAACGTACAAAAACGTACAGAAAACTCCTTTCGTTGTGGTGGTGAAAGGTGAGTAGGGGAGTGCCTCTTAGCGAGTGGTGACGCTAAGGGGCATCTCAGTTTTAAAGCCCTATGAATTTCTTCTCTCACCCACTTGCACCATTTTATGACACCTTCTGATACGACACTCTTTGCTGACGGCACACTCCTTGAAAGTACGCCTGTTCCCATTCCGGCTTCTTCTTATTCGATGGCAAAGCGCTCTATGCCGACTGAAGATTATGAACGCTTTGCGGCAGTGCAACTTTATCAACTCACCTACATGAGCGATGGTTTGCGTATAAAGGCATATATAGCATTGCCCCCTGCCCAAGAACAGAAACTTCCTGCGATTGTTTTTAACGCTGGTGGTACGGGTGAACGCGGGGCGCTTAGTAACGCAACTGCACTGGCAACGGTTGGTCTCTATGCAAGCTGGGGTTATGTGGCTATTGCAAGCCAATATCGCGGGCGGGGTGGTTCCGAAGGCACAGAAGAATGGGGTGCAGGTGACATCAACGATGCAATGAATGTTCTTACGCTCTTGCAGTCGTTTCATTACGTGGATGCGAACCGTATAGGGCTTATTGGCGGCAGTCGCGGTGGAATGATGGCTTTACAAATGCTCACGCGCACAAATGTTTTCAAAGCAGCAATCACCTTCGGCGCACCAACATTATTCACCCATTTGGCTGATGATTCTTACATTCTGGTAACAGCACGAAAATTTTTTCCTGAAACTCGCAACCTTCCCGCAGAGCTTGAAAAACGCTCTGCGGCACTATGGGCGAACAAGTTCTGTAAAACAACACCGCTGCTTGTACTGCACGGAAGCGGAGACCGTCGCGTGGATGCAGACCACGCCTATCATTTGGGGCTTGCTTTGCAAAAAACACTGCATCCGTACAAACTCATCGTCTATGACAATGCCGACCACGTGCTTGCCGGACGGCGCGACGAAAGTAATCGCGATATGCGCGATTGGGTTGACCTCTATGTAAAAAACCGTGCTCCGTTACCGAAAATCGGTCCACATGGCGCGTAAATTCTCATGTTATACGTTTCAGGATTATCACAACCACTATGCACCGTAATGACCTGATAAAAAAACTTTCCGCTTACACTCCACTTGATGACCGCGATATTGCCTGCCGTGAACAGTTCATGGCATTTGTGCGTGAATATCCCGATTGCTTCGAGCGTACACTATTAGTTGGTCATGTCACAGCATCGGCATGGATACTTGACCCAACGCGCACGAAAGTTTTGCTCACGCATCACAAAAAACTTGGCAAATGGCTTCAGTTGGGTGGTCATACCGATGGCGATGCGAATGTGCTGCACGTGGCGCTCCGCGAAGCGCACGAGGAATCGGGTATTGATGCAGAGGCAATACGACCACTCTCAGATGCAATCTTCGATCTCGATATCCACCCAATTCCAGCTCGCACCCATACCAACGAAGATGGTTCTTATAGCTATGAGCCGGAGCATTTTCATTACGATGTGCGGTTTCTGCTTCAAGCTCCTACAACTGAGTTTATTATCAGTGAAGAATCCTTAAATCTCTCGTGGATAGACGTGGATAAGCTCCATACACTTACCGATGACGATTCCGTTATGCGAATGAAGGAAAAATGGCTAAATTTGCGCCACACTTTTTTGCAGGTATAGCTTTATTGGTATATCCATCATTATAGCTATCTTTTGTAGCAATTTTTTGTAGCAACATCAACCTTACAACTTGTATGGCATGGTTCTCTCGTTCTAAAACATCCCTCCCCGAAGGCGCTCAACAAGCAAGTGCAATGCCCGATGGTCTCTGGACAAAATGCGATTCGTGTAGTGAAATCATCTACAAACGCCAGCTCGAAGAATTGCTGTACACCTGTCCAAAGTGTAGCCGCCACTTTCGCATTACAAGCGCTGAATATATTGACATCATTTTTGACCAAGACAGTTTTGTCGAGACGCATAAAAACGTGCGTTCCGCCGACCCACTCAATTTCGTAGATACAAAGCCCTATACAACACGTCTCAAGGACGCATATACAAAAACACCATTTTCGGATGCTTTTACAACAGGCTACGGCACAGTGGAAGGACGGAATGTATCGTTCGGTTGTATGAACTTTGGTTTTATCGGTGGGAGCATGGGGTCGGTGGTAGGTGAAAAATTTGCTCGTGCGGCTGACCTTGCCATAGAAGAGAAAACGCCACTTCTTGTTATTTCAGCCTCCGGCGGTGCGCGAATGCAGGAAGCCGCACTGTCATTGATGCAAATGGCAAAAACGAGTGTAAAACTCGCACAACTCTCAGAAGCTCGACTGCCCTACATTTCGCTAATGACCGACCCAACAACGGGTGGTGTGAGTGCATCGTTTGCGATGTTAGGCGATCTAAATATCGCCGAACCAAAAGCATTGATTGGCTTTGCTGGTCCCCGTGTTATTGAGCAATTTATCCGCAAAAAACTCCCTGAAGGCTTTCAAAGTGCCGAGTTCGTGCTTGAACACGGCTTTTTAGACATGATTGTCCACCGTCGTGATCTGAAAGCGACGCTCAACAATGTATTTACGATGTTGATGGATTAACTGGGCTGTTTTCTTATCCATCACCGCTTGTCTAAAATCGCCATGGTGATGCGGCTAATACAACAGAGTTTTCCCTCGTCGTTGCTGATTCTGATTTCCCAGACGTGCGTCGTATTGCCAACATGAAGCGGACGCGCAACGCCCGTCACAGTGCCGTTTTCGACCGAACGAATATGGTTAGCATTGATTTCTAACCCCACGCACATTTTTTTTGCAGGATCAATGCACAAAAACGCCGCCACACTGCCGAGCGTTTCCGCCAGTGCGACCGATGCCCCGCCGTGCAACAAGCCCGCAGGCTGTTTCGTGCGATAATCAACAGGCATCGTTGCTTCCAAAAAATCCTCGCCAACAACGGTGTATTCAATGCCGATATGCTCCACCATTGTGCCGGAACGCCATTGATTAAGCGATTCCGGCGTGGCAGTTGTATTGAACCAGAGTGCCATAATTGCGTCTTAAATTCAAGTGTTTATTTTTTTCCGTATTTCTCTAAATATTCCTCGTATGTTCCGGTATAGTCGGTCATACCGTCCGGCGAGAGAGCAATAATGCGGGTTGCAACCTGACTTACCAAATCGCGGTCATGGCTCACAAAAATAACCGTTCCCGTGAATTTTTCGAGCGCCTCGGCAAGGGCGCTTACAGACTCCAAGTCAAGGTGATTTGTTGGTTCGTCGAGGATAAGGAAGTTGTTTTGCTGAAGCATCAGTTTGGCGATGATAAGCCGCGCAGATTCGCCACCAGAAAGATTGTCAGTCATTTTTAGCCTCGCCTCGCCGCTAAACAGCATTCTACCCAAAAGACCGCTCAAAACCTCATTCCCTTCATCATTCGAGAAACCTTCAAGCCACTTAAATGATGTCATGCCTATATCAATGCCAGATTTGTAATCCTGCGGGAAATAACCGATGCTTACTTCGTGTCCGTATTTAACAACACCTGCATCCGGCGCTAAATCGTCCGCAATCATCCTCAACAGCGTGGTTTTTCCCACACCGTTATTTCCGATTACCCCGATTCTCTCGCCGCGTCCGATGGAAAGGTCAATGCTTTTGTAAACTTCCAACGTAGAGCCGTCGGGCTGTACGTAGGATTTCGCAAGCCCTGTTGCTGTCACCACCTCAATACCGGATGTTTTTTTTACGTCGAAACGGATATATGGGCGCTGAATATTCGATTTTTTGAGTTCGGTGGATTCAAGGCGTTGAATTTCTTTTTTACGTGATTGCACCTGACTTGCACGTGTTCCTGCGCCGAATTTCGCCACAAAATCTTGCAACTGCGCGACTTTTTTCTCTTTCTCGCGGTTTTCCATTTCGATTTTCGAGCGCGATTGCACTTTCATCCCTACCATATCGTCATAGTTGCCCGGATAGACGATGACGGTTTCGTAGTCAATATCGGCTATGTGGGTGCAAACAGTGTTCAGAAAGTGGCGATCGTGGGAAATCACCACAAGCGTTCCTTTGTATTCAAGCAATTTGCCCTCAAGCCATTGCACCGACGATAAGTCAAGATAGTTCGTCGGCTCGTCCAACAGCAAAACTTCGGGGCTACCAAAGAGTGCCTGTGCGACAAGGACGCGAAATTTCAAGTCGTTCGGAAGTGATTTCATCAGCTCTGTGTGCTTCTCTTGTGCAACACCAATGCCCTGGAGGAGCTGCTCCGCCTCTTGTTCCGCTTCGTAGCCGTTTTCCTCGGCAACAATACCTTCAAGCTCGCCAAGCCGAATACCCATTTCATCGGTAAAATCCGTTGCTGCCCAAAGTTTTTCGCGCTCCTCCATTGCCGCCCAAAGCGTTGCATTGCCCATCAACACCGTGTCAATGATGCGGTATTCGTCGTACGCAAATTGGTCTTGGCGCAATATTCCCACACGCTTCGGAAGCGAAACGGTTCCGTGCGTAGATTCTTCCTCGCCTTGTAATATTTTCAGGAATGTGGATTTGCCCGCGCCGTTGGGACCAGTCAGACCATAACGATTGCCGGGCGAAAAAGTAACATTGACATCTTCGAACAGCGTTTTGCTGCCGAAATTTTTGGTAAAATTGGAAACGGTAATCATGCGATAATAAAGAATGAAAAAAATAAATATTCAGAATCACAAATTCAGGACACAAACGCTTATCGTTTGGTCACAAGTGCCAAACCCACAAGACACAAGACAACACCCAAAATATTCGTCAGCGAAAGTTGTTCTTTGAATAGGAACAAGCCCACGGGGATAAGCAATAGCGCAATCACCACGCCTGCAATCAGTGAGGCAAGGCTTATATTCCAACCCGTTTTATAAACGAATAAATAGGCAATCTCCACACCAACAATTGCCACACCTAACACATAACTCGCCCAATTAAGCTCCTTCGCAGCGCTTAAAAGCGGTTGCTGTGCCGGAAAAAATGGATACGCAATGACGCATAATACCATCGCTACCGTGTACGAAACCATCGTCGAGACAATCGGATTCACCGTTGTGGGGACAGATTTTTGTGCGACGTGATACAGCACATTCGAGACAACAACGACGATAAGCGGAAAATAAAACATAACAGTATGGCGATTGAGGAAACAAGGAATTGTATGCCACCCTACATTTTACGCAGTGTTCAATCCTGAATTTCAAAGTTTGGTGAAAACACTTCTGCCATCATACACCGCGCAGAGCCACCTCCGTAACGTTCAATCACATTAAGTGGCGCGTGCAATATCGTTGCATCGTGGCAAAGAGCTTGTCGTTGTATATCAGTGAGTACCTTATATGCCTGCGAAGACATCACCCAAAAGCGGCTTCCAGCCTCATTTTTCACTTGGAGCATATTTCCGGCAAAATGTTCAAGCTGCTCGAACGAAATCTCCACAACAACCTTCTGGTGAGCCTTTAGGGAATCAAGAACTGTTGCTCTTTCCATTGCGTCCGTAATGGATACGGCACACACCACCGCTGTCTGTTCGCCGACTGCCATCATGACATTGGTGTGATAAATACTGCTGCCGTTTGCACGGTGCGACGCGAACAATACAGGCGTGAATCCAAGCGATGAAGCCCAGTCTTGAAGGGCTTGGGGGTGCATCCGCGAGGACACATTGGCGTAGGCGATTGCATTTGCACGGTCAAGCACAATACTCCCCGTACCTTCGAGGTATAAACCCTCATGCTCATAGTTCGTAAAATCGCTCACGAAGGTGAATCTCTCGTTGTCTAAAAGATATTCCACAATATCATGGCGGCGCTCCAAACGGCGATTCGGTGCTTCCATCGGGTACAGCGCGATCGTGCCATCTTGGTGCATCGAAATCCAGTTGTTTGGGAAAATCGCGTCTGGCGTATGTGGCTCGATCGTGTCTTTGAACGTCAAAACGTTGATGCCCGCAGCCTGCAAGACATTAACAAGGTTCGCAAATTCTGAAGCGGCTTGGGAAGCAATATTTGCACGTTCGTCGTTAGAAAGCCCTAAATCGGACTGCATAAATGAATTGGATTCCGCCGCTTGCGGATTGAAGCTAAAGCGGACAGGCTCTATCATCATCACGGTGTCCGTCACTTGGCTGTTTTGTTGTTGCGCTGTCATTTCAAGATACGTTTATGATTTGCATGAAAACTCATTGGCTCTGAAGCCCGAACATACTGTACAGCAACGATTCAAATTCATTTGCCTTGTCGAAAAAGCGCTCTGTTTGTTCTGTGCAGGATATTGTTTGTATGCTCGTTTCGCGGAGCGTAATACGTTCGCCCGATGGCAAAATACGTGAACACACACGCCCTTGCGTAAATTTTGACTCTGGTGATGTCCATTTGTATAGGCACATTGGCTGAAAATCATTGCCCTGCCTTGTGTGCAGAGTAAAAACATATTGTAGAACAGCGGCACCATTGCTACGCTGGAAAAACTGAAAAAAATCTTCTCCAAACTCTGAGCATGAGGCACTCAACCGATACGCACACTCACCCTGCGCTTGCCATCCCTCCGCATCTAAGAGCAAAGGTTCGTGGAACCACCGTGCATTGCCAACGTCCGCAAGCCAGCGGTCTTCGCTCCCCTCTTCGCAGCGAACAACGAGAAGCGGATGGTCAAACTCCGGTCCTAACAGCCCATCGTCGTGCATAATCCGCGCAGAAACCAGAGTCACACGAAAACCTAGTTCGCGTAGGAGCTTAACAAAGAGGATATTCAGTTCGTAGCAAAACCCGCCACGTTGCCGTAGAACGATTTTGTCAAACAAGGCTTCTTCACTAAGGTCAAACGGTCTTCCCGCCATAATATCCAAATTTTCATATGGAACCGCCGTCAAGTGCGCTCTGTGCAGCGCTTTGAGTGTCTCGGCAGTAGGCGTAATAACTCCTGTGTAGCCGATACGCTGTAAATATGTGGACACATTGAACGAGTCCCGCAAAGCGTGTGTACTATAGCTATTGGTGCTACTCATCGCGGTGTACTGTTGCTGGCGCAAATGCGGGCAAGCAGACAGCAATATATTCCGCGCCATCGGCTTCGGGTGTGCTGTATTGCACCCATTCGCCGCCTTGAGTAATAACAGCTTGTCCGGCGTGAACGTTGAGTACGCCCGTTTTTGACGTAACACGTAGCATTCCATGCAGCACCACGGTAAACTCGTCAAATTCTGGCGTTTGACCGGGTTCGACCCAACCGCTTGGGCTTTTCATGCGGGCAAGGCTCACACTATCGGTCTTGGAGTTCACGCGCCCAATGTATTCCTCAATAATCTTTGGCTTGTTGCCGGCGGCTTCAATAACCGAAGGTGCTGCAATGAGTGTTGGCATGCTATGATTGGATAGGAGATTCTTGGTTAGTATAGCTCGAAGGCTCGAAAAAGGCTCGAAACTCGAATTTACGCGGCAACAATTTCCGCACAGCGGATTGTCAAGTCAATCTGGACGCTGTGTTCAAGATTTCTGTGAACGGGGCATGTTCTCGCCACATTTTCCAAAAACTTCATATCGCTTTCCGAGAACGAAAATGGAAATTCAATATCTACCGCCAAACGCTCAATACGACGCGGTGCGGCTGACATATATTTTTCAACGCTGACTTTGGTGCCTTCAAGTGGAATATCGCGGTTATTATTCTGAGCTGCGATTGCCATTGTTGTTACAATACAGCTCCCCAACCCAGCAGCCACAAGGTCTGTGGGCGAAAAGCTCGCGCCACGTCCCTTGTTATCCACCGGCGCATCGGTGTGGATGATCGTTTTTGAAGATTCATGTTCAAGTTGGCAATGTAAGTCACCTTGATAACCAATATTGATGCGTACCATAGTAATATTCTTTCGGGCAAAGTGAGCAAAGACGTAAAAAAGAAGATGTTTATTTGCTGAATTACTGCAATTATTTTGATTTTCCTGCAATATACAAAAAAACTGAACGCTACCCGTCAAGAACGGAAAATGTTCGGATTCATGCGTACATCAAATACGGCTACTACGAGCGCATTGCCAGCTTTTTGATACGAATTTGCAACGACAGCATCCAAAAATAGAGCATCGTAAATGCCCCAAACGACAGCGAAAAAATCACTTGTTTGACGATATTCAGCGCGTCTGGTTGTGAACTGAGCAATGGTCCTGCGCTACCACTATTGCCAGATCCCGGATGTAAGCCTTCCATAATACGCGGCATAATAAACATGAGAAATACTGCGGGGAAAAAGGCAAAAATCACATAGACGCTGGAAAGCCGTGCTCGGCGTTCTTCGCTGTCAATCGCGCCGCGTAATGCGAAATACGCAAAATAGATCATCAGCAGGATGAAAATCGAGGTTTCGCGCGGATCCCAGTTCCATGCTACGCCCCAGTTGAACTGTGCCCAAATCATGCCTGTCAGCGTTGCCAGAATGGTGAACATCGTTCCCAATGCCGCACTGGATGAGGATTTTATGTCATAGATAGGGTCGTTTGTTTTTAAGTAGCGATAACCATACACCATTGCCACCAAATACGCCAAAATCCCCACCCACGACATCGGCACGTGAAAATATAGATTCCGTGCTCGTTCCTCAAGCTGTGGCAGGAATGGGAGTGTTATCCACGGGTTCACCGACACGATGGAATGTGCAATAAAAACCGCATCCGTGCCTGCCCGCGAGACGTTCAGCACCGCCGTATTTGCACCCGCAAGTTCTTGCGGCTCTTGTCCACGAAAGCGAACGAGTGCCGTTACAGAGCCATGCTCGGTATAATCCGCCATTTGTACGGAAAACTCGTTATTTTGGGCATCGTACATACCTGTTTCATGCAGAATGCGTATTTTTACGGGAACAATCGGATTGCCGCCCGCTCGATACATAATGACAGCATCAGCAAAATTCCCTGCCGTGCGTGGCGCAAGTGCCAGAACACATGTAAGTGTTACAAATGCTACGAGCGTCCAGCGCCACCATGTAGGGCGTGGTTTTTCCAGAGATGGATACAGACCAAGATAAAGTCCGATAACCAAACCAGATAATTGGATGAGCATTTTCATAAGTGTTCTGAATACGATATGTGGGAAAAGGAAATGCCAATGTCTTCTCCATACTTGTTACGCAAAAATAGGGCTTGTTCTGCCATTCGCAAAATATCGTTCGTGTACTGTTTGCAAATTATTCCCAAAGACGTGGATGCAAGCGTGATTCATGCTTTTGTTTCCTGCGCGAAAAATCGTAATTTTGTGGTTTGTTTATCCGAAGGGTGAAAGAATGATTGTTGGATTTTACGATCTCCATTTTGCCGCGACAAGATTTTCTACGCGATAGGATGAACATAGGATCATAAAATTCTCCACATTTTTAGTCACCTTGTTCGTCTCTATAGCAATATAGTTCATGCGATGAGCCGTTTCATTTTGGATTGATTGAACGTTATGCATTCCTCATCACTTCTTGATATTGATAGGCAGAACGAGCTTAATAGCCGAGAACGTTCAATCTTGCAGGCTGTGGTGCATAATTTTATTCTGAACGCCGCGCCAGTAGGTTCGCGGAATCTCTCGAAGTACCTGCAAGAAGAATTGAAACTTAGCCCTGCCAGTATTCGTAATGCAATGGCAGACTTAGAGGAAATGGGCTTTATTGTGCAGCCACACACTTCGGCGGGACGTGTACCGACCGATAAAGGGTATCGTTATTACGTGGATTCGCTGATGAACGTGGAACAACTCAGCACCGATGAATTAAACTCCATCACGGGCAATATCATCGCCGCACGGCAAGACACCGTTCTCAAGGACGTGTCGAAAGTCTTGGGTTCGCTCTCGCATTATCTGAGCATTGTGCGAATGCCGCAAATTTTGCATTCGGTGGTGGAAAAGATTGAGCTTTTTCGGTTGGCATCCAATCGTTTACTAATAGTCCTAACACTCAGCTCCGACGTTGTGCGGACGCTCTCGCTCGAAGGAGAATTTGAGCTTGACAATACAAATTTAGAAGATATTCAACGTGTGCTAAACGAGCGTTTATGCGGCAGGGCGCTGAGTTTTATCCGTGAAAATCTGGCAGAAGTCTTCAAAGACACTATTGCAGGGGCGCACGATCGCCACCACGCATTGATGCGGCTCTTTATTGATTCGGCGGAAAAACTCTTTACGAGTGATGTTGCGCCGTCTGGCGGCACACTTCATATTGCGGGCGCACAAAATTTATTTGATTACCCTGAATTTGGCACGGCAGAGCGCTTTCGCACGATTATTGAGCTGATGGAAAGCGAAGAAGTTGTCGTTCACTTATTGGATAGCACGGCTCCGGCGGAGGGCAAAGTGAGTATTGTGATTGGGCGCGAGATAGATTCAACGGTGATGGAGGATTACAGCCTGCTTACTACACAATATCGGTATTCGTCGGCGGATGCAGTGGGAACGATTGGTTTAATTGGTCCGAAACGCATGAATTATTCACGCATGATCTCGATTGTCCAGCATGTTGCAACGGCTCTCTCGCAGAAGAGCTAACAAAAAGATGATAAAATCAGATAATCAAAACGATAATAACGAGACTCGTTATCCGTTTATTGCACTTGGAATGGTGCAATGATGATACCAACAAGATAGATAATACATACTATGAATACTGAACTTAATACTCAACACGAACAAATACTTCCCAACGATGCTGTTACGGCTGAAGAGCGCTTTACAACGGAAACGGCATCGGAATCACCGGAACAAGAATCCTCTATGAAACATGAGAAAAACGACCTCCACGAACAGCTATTGAAAGCAGTTACAGAGCGCGATGAATATCGCGATCTGTCAATGCGGAAAGTAGCCGAGCTTGAAAATTTTCGCCGCCGCACCGAACAGGAACGGAGCGAACTTATCAGTTATGCTAATCATAAGCTACTGCTGCGCTTGTTGCCAGTGTTAGATGACTTGCACCGTGCAGTTGAAAGCGGTAAAAATAGCACGGATTACAAAGCTCTGCTTGACGGCATCGAACTCGTGTATAACAAAACCGTACAGACCTTCAAGGATGCTGGTGTGCAGCCAATTGAAGCATTAGGGGCGGATTTTAATGTGAACTGGCACGAAGCGCTTATGCAAATGCCGTCCGAAGCACCGGAAGGGCAAATTTTACAGGAAGCCCAACGCGGCTATATGTACGGCGACAAGATTTTACGCCATGCAAGGGTTGTCATTTCCGCGGGAATGCCGGAAAACGACGCAGAATCGGAGAACTAATTCTTTTACCACAATACGAACAATACGACAAACATAGGGAAGAACCATCATGGCAAAACGTGATTACTACGAGATTTTGGGAGTTGAAAAGACCACCTCGAAGGATGAAATTAAAGTGGCGTACCGCAAACTCGCGTTGCAATACCATCCCGACCGCAATCCCGACAATAAGGAAGCCGAAGATAAATTCAAAGAGGCGACCGAAGCATACGAGGTATTGAGCGACGAGACAAAGCGCGACCGCTATAACCGTTTTGGGCATCAGGGTGTGCGAGGTGGACAGGATTTTGGGCAGTATCAAAACGTGAATGACATTTTCAGCATGTTTAGCGATATTTTTGGCGCAAACGGCGGTAGTGGTGGACGTGGCGGCGGTGGCAGCATTTTTGATGACCTCTTCAATGCGTCTGGTGGTGCGCGTTCCGGCAGCGGGCGGCGTTCCGCAGGCGAACCGGGTTCAGATTTAAAAGTACGGTTGCCATTGTCACTCGAAGAAATTGCGACGGGTATTGAAAAAACCGTAAAAATCAAGCGTTTCCGCATATGCGACACCTGCAATGGCAAAGGAGCAAAGGCTGGAACAGGCTACGCAACATGTACATCTTGCAGCGGTACGGGCGAGATCCGCCAAGTGTCGCGTTCGATGTTCGGGCAGTTTATCAATGTGGCAGTATGTAATGTCTGTGGAGGTGCGGGACAGATTGTGAAAGACCCATGTACCACCTGCGAAGGCGAAGGGCGTGTACGTGGCGAAACGACGCTTAAAGTGAATGTTCCAGCAGGCGTAAGTGCTGGAAATTACATCCCGATTCGAGGACAAGGCAATGCTGGCAGGCGCGGCGGCGCGGCGGGTGATGTGATTGTGATTCTTGAGGAAAAAGAGCACGAATATTTCCGTCGTGAAAGCAATAACGTCTTGTATAATCTCACGATTAGCTTCCCCGATGCTGCCTTGGGTGGCGAAGTAACTGTTCCGACCTTAGACGGTTCTGCGAGCCTCACGATTGAACCCGGCACACAGCCCGGCACACAATTGACACTCAAAAACAAAGGTATTCCAAACCTGAACGGTTACGGACGTGGCGACCAGTTAGTAAACGTGAACGTGTTTGTACCAACGAAGCTTTCCGCGAAGGATAAAGTGACGCTCAAAGAACTTGCAAAAAGCCCAAGTATAGCGCCCAAGCCCGAATACGGCGGACAACATGATGACTCCAAGGATTTTTTTGACAAGGTACGTGAGGCATTCTCCTGATGGCAAACGGGCTGTATCTGAAACTGAAAGCTCTGTTACCTGATGGTCTGCGTGACGCGCTTAGTACGGTGAACCAACATTTTTTTGCCCGTACAACGCTTCAACGCAAGCACGGCGATTGGTTTGAGGTTGATTGGCGTAAGAAATTTCAGGCGATGCCGCCAGAAGAATGGATTCGTGCATATGACGAGGTGTGGAAGCATCACACGAACAATTGCGTGGATGAAACCGATGCCGATATGATTATTAGCGTTTTGGAGCGCTCTCTACAAACTGAGAATTCATCGGCAACAGTGCTGGAAGTGGGGTGCGGTTTCGGTAGTTTGGCAATAGCAATGGCGCGGGCAGGCTTTCAAACAACCTGCGTAGATGTCAGCAATGAAGCACTCCGCAGAGCAGAAGCGCGTGCAAACAACGAATCCGTAACCATCACGTGGAAGCAAGGTTTCGCCGAAGCATTACCAATGGCGGACAAATCGGTAGATTTTATCACCTGTTGCCACACACTCGAACACGTAAAAGACCTCGCGGCTGCAACCGCAGAATTAAAGCGTGTTGCACGAAAAAAACTCGTTGTGCTTGTGCCGCGCCAGAAGTATCGTTTATACGCAGATAACTACCACACGCAATTTTTCAGCCATCCCGATGACCTCATTCGTGCATTTGGTTTAGAACGATACGAATGCACAGAAATTAACTATCTTGGTCGTGAAAGCGAATTTCAAGGTGAAGCGTTACTGTATGTTGGTTATTTATAATCTTTGATGGTTCATCTATTTCGTCTTATTTCTTTTTCGTCGAACCGCCATGAATAAACGTATTGAAGATTTTTCCGCCCACGAGCTTTTGGAACGCCGCCATATTCAAGAGCTGCTGCATAATGTTCTGACGGCGCTCAAACACTCGCTTGACGAGCAGCGCTACGATGATGCTGTGTTTTTGAATGTGCAAGGCGCAAGGGTGCTGAATCTCATGGTCAAACGCGAATTGGCGCTTACGGATGAAGTGGAAATGGCAAATACATTGCGCTCGAACGTGAGCAACATTCTCAAACTCCAATATCGTCTGCAATAAATCGGAATGCCGTTTTCAGTGCAATGACGCTTAACATTTCTCCGCAATACTTTCCCACAACATAAAAATTTACAATGGACATTCAAGGCATTCTCCAAAATTTGCTCATCACCATGCCGATTTTTCTACTGTCGCTCTCGGTACACGAGGCAGCACACGCGGCAGCGGCGTATTATCTCGGCGACCCGACCGCATGGCGCCTGGGGCGCGTGACGCTCAACCCCGTGCCGCATATTGATTTGGTAGGGACGATTATCATGCCGATTCTCTCGACGATTAGCGGTGGGTTTATGTTCATAGGCTGGGCGAAACCCGTGCCGGTGGATTGGCGAAACCTCCGCAATGTTCGCCGTGATGATTCGCTTATTGCTATTGCCGGTCCGGCATCCAATATTGTTCTGTCGGTATTATGTGTGATTGGATTGGTACTCATGTCTATGTCATCGATCGGAACGGTTCATGGGACTGTTGGCGAGGTGTTGCATCGGCTGTTGAATTATGGTATGATTATCAACGTAGCATTAGCAGTGTTCAACATGATTCCTGTGCCCCCGCTTGATGGCTCACACCTTGTGGCAAACTCGCTTCCGCACAACCTGAGCGAAAAATATCGTTCCGTAGGTATCTATGGAATTTTCCTGTTGTTGATTTTGCTCAATTTTACGCCACTTGGGAGAATTCTTAGCGCCGTGATTGGCGGCATTATCGGCTTGTATGGAACGCTTGGGCAAATGATTGCCGGATAAATGTACGACAACAGGCAACAACAAAAGCGGCATAGAACCATGATTCTATGCCGCTTTTGCGTTGTATGACTTCGTTACTCTCGTTAAAATTACTCGTAGGTCGGATTGCCGCGCAGCTTATCTAAAAAGTTATGACCTTTCCACGTCAAGCGGTAGTTATTAATAGGCAGCGGGGACATCAAGCGTTGTTCGTCGTCTGTGCGTGGCTTCCAAACTTCGATGTAGCCTTCTTGCGCCAACAAACTCCGATTGTATTGGAAGCTTGGCGATTCCATACTTTCCTGAAAACGCTGTTCCGGCAGGCTGCGTTCTTCGCCGTATTCGGGGTAATGAAGCTGTTCCAGATAATCAAGTATCTGCTGAACCAAACGAATGTCGCGTTGCATAGTACATGAATAGGTTGGTTGAAAAGAATTGTGGAATGGATTATTTCATATATATTCAAGAATCATCACGTGCCGAACGAGCGCATCATTCCTACAACCACGCCAATAATCGCGAGCGAAGCATCGTTGCCTCGATAGGGAATGCGCGGAAAGGCAGGAGTGCTTGCCACAAGCTCTGAAATCGTTCCCACGCTCACGAACCGTCGCACCAAGACCATATCGTGTGCGAGCAGCACGACAAGATTCCCGTCCTCCGCCTGAAACTGTTGCCGAACGATAACAATGTCGTTCTGCCGTAACCCTTCAATATTCATGCCATCGTCTGTCACGATGGCAGCAAAGAACTGTGCTGCGTCGGACGCGCTCGGGACAAAAAACTTTGTGTCTGCTTTGACTTGACCGCACGGCGACATAAATACCGAAAGCGGATTAGCAGAAGTTCCCTCACCGATTATCACAAGATTCTTGATGCCTTCTGGCACAGGCGCTTCGCGGCGTGCAGGAGAATGTGCAGAATGCAACGAAAGCGATGGATGCGAATTTGCTGGAGCAGCAGTAATAACACGGTTTCCCTGCTCGTCCAAAATCTGAAGCCCCCGCGATGCACCTTTGACCGTGCGTTTAATGTAGCCTTTTTTCTCCAAGGCAAGTAAAAACTGTGTTGCTGCATTGGTCGAAGAGAAGTTAAACTCAACGCAGATTTCCTGAATCGTCGGTGGAAAACCATGCTGTTGCATATAACGCTTCAAAAACTGCAAAATGCCGTCCTGCCGTTCAGTCAGAGGTTTTCGAGTCGTTGGTACATTGGTCATGAGCATAAAAAATCCTATTGATATTAAGCGTTCCATTGTTGGACGGAGTGTACTTCGCGGAATGCCTTGCGGAGTGTGCGTTCCACGCCTGCTTTGAGCGTGAGAGAAACTGCCGCGCAAGACTGACACGCGCCCGAAAGCTGCACATACACGACACCATCGGCAAATGAGTGAAATGTAATTACCCCACCATCCCGTTCAATAAGCGGGCGAATCGTAGAATGAATCATTTCGGCTATCTTCGTTTCAAGCTCTGCCACAGACGTAGGTTGTTGGTTCGACATAGCTTCGTTGCAGGGTTATACAAAGAATATGCAAAAAAAATCACATGAAACTTGCATAATCGTTCAGCAAAAATAACGAATTATTTGATATTTGCACCCTCGCTTTATTTTTTATAGCCATTTTTTTCTGATTACGAACACAAACGGCGATATATTTCTTCTAATTGCGCCATGTTCTGCTCTGCCGTGTAGCGCTGCTCATAAACATGACGAGCATTCTGGCGCATTTGGGCATACTCTGTTTGTGGCATTTGCCACATTGCGTGGAGTTTTGCTGCGAGGTTAGCAGTATTGCTTACCGTAAAATGAAAACCCGTTACACCGTCCTCCACAAGTTCTTGCATGGCTCCCAAGCGTGAGCAAATAACGGGCGTGCCGCAAGCAAACGCCTCAATCATGGATTTGCCGAAGGTTTCATAAAGTGTCGATGGAAATACTAAGCACCGTGCGCCTTTCATTAACTCCATCACTTCCGGCATTGTTTTTCTGCCAATCAACGACACATTTTTCAAACCGTTTAGGGCGATGAATTCCGCCATCGTGGTTTGAAGCGGTCCGTCACCAACGATGACGAGTGGCATTGTGGATGGAAGCTGTTTCCACGCTTCCAAAAGCGTCATGGCACCTTTTTCTGGCGAGAGTCGCCCCACATAAAGAGCATAATCCCCCGTGCCGGAGCCGATACCTGCATCATGTTCCACAAAATTCGGCTTGATAAAAATCTTCTCCGCCGGAAGCCCGCCTTCGATGAATTTTCGCCGTGCAAAATCTGTGAGTGCAAGATATACCGTCACACTTTTGTCCCATGTCCCCCAAAAACGATGCAATGCCGTCATACCCGCTACCAGAGCGCTTGCGGCGGTACTTTCACGATAGCATTTGTGCCGTACGCCCGGCAAAGCGATGGATTTGCCGAGGCAATCTTCGCATACGTGCCCGTCTCGAAAAAAAAGCGCATTTGGACAAAGAAGCCTGTAGTTATGCAAGGTCTGGACTACCGGAATGCCCGCATCGTTAGCAGCTGTATAGGCGGATGGCGATAACAGTGGGAGTGTGTTGTGGCAATGCACAACATCGGGGTTTTCGCGGCGGAACAAGTCCTGCAGCGCTGCGTATGTTTCGCGGTTCCAAACAGTCGCCTGCGCGAGCCAGAGCGCCGAACGTCCGTTCACCGCGTCGTTATGCACTGTATAGCGGATAACGCGATGCCCACGTGCCTCTAAAAGCGCTGTTTCTGCCTCGAACACGCTATCCTCGCCGCCGCGATATTGGTAGTAGTTGTGGAGAACGGCAATGGTCATAGATGAGATTGTTGAGTGTGATTGCGAGTGTGATGTTGTGCATTCCGTTCCCAAAACACTTCGTCTTCGTAGCCCTGTATCCGTGCTTCTTTGGCGGCAAGTGCAAGGCGTTTGAGCGCAAGGCAAGCATATTCTTCATCTTGTTCGATAGCAACAAAACGCCTTCCAAGTTTTTGTGCTACAACCGCCGTTGTTCCGGAACCGCAGAATGGATCGAATACCATATTGCCCGCATGAGAACTTGCAAGCAGGAGTTTTGCCAATAGTTTTTCCGGTTTTTGCGTGGGATGCGCCGTGTTTTCAGGCATAGACCAAAACGGCACGGTCAGGTCTGTCCAGAGGTTCGAGGCGGCAGTGAGTCGGTGGTTGCCATGCTCGTCATTCTGCCAATCTTTCGGACGACCGTTTTCTTTGTACGGAGCAAGCACACGTCGGCGAAGTTTCACGGCATCGGCGTTGAACGTGTATTCATGCGGCTTGTCGGACGCGGTACAAAACCAAATATCCTCCGAACAGTTTTTCCAATTGCGGGCGGCGGCACGTCCTTTTTCACGTTCCCACGTAATACGGTTGCGAATGCACAAATATTTGCTCGCAACGGCAACAATCGCCGCCGATGATTTCCAGTCACCACAAATATACACACTTGCTGTTGGTTTGAGCGTCCGAAGAACACTTGGAAACCAACATTCAAGCCATTCCTGATATTCGTGTGACGGTGTTTCTTTAAAGGTGCGACCGTTAAACGTTTTTCGGAGATTATAGGGCGGATCGAGGATGAGTAAATCCACAAAGGCAGAAGGCAGTAACGGCAATACCTCCAGCATATCTTGGCGAAGAATGCGGTTCGTAAGGCGTTTGACGGATGCAGGGCGTTTGAGCGTGAGCAATTGTGCGGCGTAGGAAGTACGCTCGGCATGGGAAAGAGTAATGGTGCGGTTATGCGGCGATGGAGGTTTGGATTGAGTGTTCGGGTTCATTGTGCGTTATGGTCGGGATTACAAAACAAACACGTCGCCCTCTTCCACTGTTTCGTGGGGCGAGCGGCGCATTTCCGCAAAAAAGTCTTCTAATATACCGCCAATCGCGGCAAATTCAATCAAAAAGCCGTCGTGACCATAACGCGACGTGATTTCTACGTACTCGGCATCAGGAATATGATCGGCAATGAAGCGCTGTTCCTCCACTGGAAAGAGAATATCCGTCGAAATCCCGATAACCAGAGTTTTGGCGCGGATAGAAGCGAATGCCGCCGCCACGCCGCCACGCCCACGTCCAACATTGTGACTGTCCATTGTTTTCGAGAGCGTCCAGTACGAATGAGCATTAAAGCGCTTTGTGAGCTTCTCACCTTGATACTCCTGATACGATGATGCCCGAAAATTATCGCTTTTCTCGTTCTCGTCAAACTGTGTTTGTAAAAATGTATCGTAATTGCGGTACGAAAGGATACCAATAGCTCTCGCAGCCTTCAAACCGTTGGCTCCGGCATCCGGTCGGCGTTCACCGAATGTTGAATCCGCCTCAAGAGCAAGCCTCTGTGAGGCATTGAAGGCAATACCCCATGGAGAATGACGTGCATTTGTCGCCATTGGAACTATACACTCCAACACATCCGGCTCCGCAATCGCCCACTCCAACACCTGCTGGCCGCCCATGGAACCGCCAACACACGCAAAAATGCGCTCAATCCCTAAATGCTTCCGAAGGATGATGTGCGCTTGCACCACGTCACGGATAGTCACGTTCGGAAAAGCCGTGTAGAAACGCTCATTTGTGGCTGGATTGAGTGACAATGCGCCCGATGAGCCATAACATGAACCTATCATGTTCGCACATACGATAAAATACTGCTCAGGGTCGAACACCCGCCCCGTTCCAATAAGCCCATCCCACCATGCCGCGGCATCAGAATTGCCCGTGAGCGCGTGGCATACCCATACGACATTATCCTGTGCCTTGTTCAGCCTGCCGTAGGTGTGATATGCAATCTCCAAACGCGGTAGCACAGCGCCGGATTCCAAGACAAACGGCGTGTTGATAACGAGTATTTGCGTATTTGTCGCAAAAAATGGAAGCGTTGGTTGTGAATCCATAATATGTTGGAAACCTGTTTTGGAAATTTATTGTAGGAACTACTACTCTGTAATGTGATATGTCTTCTCACCCGCTTCAACACTCACGGGCAGGTGATTTTCTCTCGGTGGAAGCGGACACGTGGCAAACTTCGTGAAGGCGCAGGGCGGATTATATGCCTTGTTGAAATCAAGCGCCACAACACCGTTTGTCGGTTTATCCGTGTAGAGAAAACGCCCCGCCGGATATGTATCTTTGCCGCTTGTTTCGTCGCGGAAGTTGAAAAAGAGGCGCTCGCCCGAGGATTGTGCTTCCAAACGATATTCCTTTCCTGCTAATGTAAACGTCACGTAGCCGGGATTTGGTGAGGGTTCTAAGTCGCCAATAATCGTCAGAATTGGCAGCGTTTTCGGTTGGTCGTAGGCAATGAACTTTGCTTGAATATTGTACGCTTCCTTCACCGGAAACCATTGTCGCCCCGTAAAAGTTTTCCGTGCCGCGCTGTTTTTATCACGCAAGCGAATGGCATAACGAGCGCCATGCACGGTATCGCCGCGCTTAATGATAAAGAAGGTCAAATCGTTCATTTGTATAAGGTCAGGCTTACCATCAACCTCCGAGCGTACCCGTACCGTCCCTGTCGTAACAGGTACTCCGTTCAGGCTTGCATGCACATTGGGCGCAAGGATTAGGGTGGTTTTGCCATTATCGAAGACAAAGCTTCCAGCGTTTGCAGCCACAGAGTTTGGAGGTAAAATAATGTCGTTATTATTACTTGTCCCAAAACGATTTTCACCCTGTTTCAGCCAATATAAACCCGCCACCGTCAGCCAGCCATCATCGGCTTTCAGGCTCGCTTCCTGTTTAGCACGCCACTGCTCGATTTCTTGTTGGTAAGCGCCCTTGCTATCAATCTTCTTAGCAGCCGTTTGAGTGACGTGTAATGCCGCCGTACTACTCCACAGGGTGAACAGTACGACAGCAAGTTTTGCGGAAAGGGCAAATGGTGGCATAGTTGGGAACCTCATTGCTGTTGCTAAATGAAAATTTATACGGTAATGGTAGAAGTTGTGCCTATCAGAACGGCTTCAAATGCTTGCTGAAAATCAGTTTTGATGTCTTCGATGTGCTCCAAACCGACCGACACGCGCACCAAGCCCGGCGCTACGCCTGCCGAAAGCTGCTCTGCGGCGCTCAATTGTTGGTGCGTCGTTGCTCATTATGAAATCCCCTGAAAAACAGATAAAAAGAAAAAGCCGTTCTCAAACTTGGCTTGAGAACGGCTTTTGTAGTTATTTCGTGTTGAAATGAATTCTACGAATCAGTCTCGCGCCCGTGTGCATCCATGCACATACAGCACATCATCATGCACATTTGCATCATGGTTTGCTTAACGGTCATGCCAGCCATCATTGGCGTTGCGGGAGCGATATTGAAGCGATTTTGATTCATTATTTGCGGCTATTACATCGTCACATTTTTGTTAAAAAGCATGTCTAATATACTCAGCAAATATTTTCATTGCAAGTTTTTTCGCATTTTTTTTCAATTCCTATGTTGTGTTGATAAATTGAAAAAAATACGTAGATAGTGATTTTACTATGGCAATACCTCATCACTATGAACTCACCGATGTTCAATGGAACCGCGGTGCGTTTTACTGGGAAAATTTTTCACAGAACGACTTCACGCATTTGATTGGCTCTGAGCGCAACGAAACGTACCAGACCTACAAGTGGGTCACGCCGACTTACCCCAAACCCTGAAATAAATTTCATACTTCTAAGCCCTCTTGCTCGAACTATTAACAGGATGACAAGAACATTTTACTGCAAAAATGACAGAAAAATGAACTTAAAATTAAAAAATGTGTAATAATTCAACCTTTTTGCACGGAAGGCTTGAATTTGATGTGTAAACTCAGTATCTTAGCCTTGAGTAAAATTTTGTACAGTTTTTAATACAATCTCACTGTAAGCAAAATTTCGCTGGCTAAATATTCAACACTCATTCAATCATTTGTATGACTTCCACATTCTTCACATCTGCACCTTCACCCGAAGGTTTACACGCAGGCTGTCCGAAGCAGAGTCATCGTTGTGCCTCTCAGGAACAACGTACTTCTGCCACACCCGATGCCTCTCATCGCTCCGTATCGCGCTTCCGCCGCATTCTTCTTTCCTCCTCTCTCTCCTCCGACATTAGCATTCTACGTGGTTCCATTTGCAGCCTACTTCTCCTTGTGATTATTATTGTGGTCTGACCACACACCTTATCACATACTCTCGACTTTATTTCCCTAAACAGTAGATTTTAAGCACTCTTCAACAAGAGTTCTCAGCACAAAAACTGTGTTTGAATTGCTCGTATATACACAATTCAACCAGTACAATTTACCTTGAAATCAACCAGTACAATTATACTATTTTCAAATAATCATTCACGTAATTTTTACATTTTCTGAAGGAGTTTGTTTTATGGCTTACGAACAGTCGAAATCTACATCTACGGCTTCAGCAAGCGCTGACCCTGCCTTACCGCCAAACGCCAAAAAGCCTGCACCTGTACGTCCGGCGCGGGTAAAACGCAGAATGAAAGCTGCACAAGCGCTTATGGAAGTGCTTGTACGGGAAGGAACCACACACTTTTTCGGACATCCAGGCGGTGCAACATTGCCGATGTACGACGCACTGTATGATTTCCCGCAAATCAAACATTATCTCGTGCGCCACGAGCAAATCGGCGTTCATGCGGCTTCCGGCTATGCTCGCGTGACAGGAAGACCGGGTGTTTGTACGGGAACGTCGGGTCCGGGCGCTACCAATCTCGTGACAGGTCTGACGGATGCTATCATGGATTCCACGCCGATTGTAACCATCACGGGGCAAGTTGCATCGAACTGGATTGGCAAAGACGGCTTTCAAGAGGCGGATATCACTGGTATGACGATTCCTGTGACCAAGCACAACTGGCTTGTTCAGAACGAACACAACGTGGCTTCTACCGTTCACGAAGCATTCAAACTTGCGATGCACGGTCGTCAGGGGCCAGTGTTGGTGGACATTCCCCGTGATGTGTTCCAACGCGAAGTGGAGTTTGATGCCGAAGATTTGGTTTCCAAACACTCGTACCGCGCTCCTTCAAAGCCGACTGTACAAGCACTTGCGGCGGCGGCAGAGGCAATTTCCAACGCTAAACGACCGATTCTTTACGTTGGTGGTGGCGCTATTTCCTCCAATGCCTCGAAAGAATTATTTGAATTTGCAACAAAGCTCGGCGCACCAGTCGCAATGACGCTTATGGGCAAAGGTGCATTCCCCGAAACGCACGAACTCGCAGTCGGGATGCTCGGAATGCACGGAACTGCTTGCGCGAATTACACGATGCACAATAGCGACCTCATTATCGCGCTCGGCGCTCGCTTCGACGACCGTGTGACGCTCAAACTCGACACATTTGCGCCATATGCGAAGGTCGTTCATGTGGAGGTTGACCCCGCAGAAGTCAACAAAAATCGCACGGCAGATTTTCCACTCCACGGCGATTTGAACGTTGTGCTGCAAGAATTAACGCCGCTTGTACGCCGCCCTGACACGGAAGCGTGGTGGAAACAGGTGTCTGAGTGGCGGCAAAAGCATCCGCTCGTGTATCATCAAGGCGACGGGGCAATTTTGCCACAGTTTGCGATAGACACGCTCTACAAAATGACAAAACACCGCAACCCTGTGGTGACAACCGATGTAGGGCAACATCAAATGTGGACGGCACAATTTTTTAAATTCGACCAGCCCCGTAAATTCATCACTTCTGGTGGTTTGGGAACAATGGGGTACGGGATGCCAGCGGCAATGGGCGCACAGTGCGGCGCTCCAAACGACCTCGTGATGTGCATTAGCGGCGACGGTAGCTTTATGCAATGCGTTCAAACGCTAATGACTGCTTCCGAAAACAACCTGCCTATCAAAGTGTTTGTGATGAACAACAATCACCTTGGCATGGTGCGCCAGTGGCAAGAACTGTTCTACCAAGAGCGCTATAAATCCGTCCATATGCCGAACCAAGACCTTGCAAAAATTGCCGAAGCGTTTGGTTGTGTTGGGATGCAAGCGCGAACGCCGGACGAGATGGAGCGTGTGTTCGAGAAGGCTCTGGCGATTGAAAACAAGCCGTGTGTGGTGGATGTATTTTGCGACCAAGAGGAAAATTGCTACCCGATGTGGCCCTCTGGAACCGCCATTGATGCGATGATCATTGACGACCCGCGCTATGCGAAGAAATTGAGAATGAAGAATTAAGAATTATCAATTGCACGATTGCTGGAAGCCCCGATGTATCTTAATTCTCAATTCGTAATTCTTAATTTTTAATTACCCATGAAACATACAATCATAGCCCTTGTGGAGAACGAACCGGGCGTGTTGAATCGGATTTCGTCGCTGTTTCGGCGGCGCGGGTTCAACATCGAAAGCCTGACAGTGTGCCGCACGGAATCGCCAGATTATTCGCGGATGACGCTTGTGGTTGACACATCCGACACCGATGCCGAACAAGTGCAAAAACAGCTCGCAAAGATTATCAACGTTGTGGATGTGCAAGATGTGACACACGAACCAATCGTGGTGCGGGACGCAGTTCTCGTCAAAATCAAAGCTGATGCTGCTGCTCGTGCGGATGTGATGACGATTGCTGAGATTTTTAACGCAAAAGTTGTCGATGTGTCGCCCGAAGAACTTATCATTGAGGCAGTTGGCTACGAATCACGTGTGGATGCTTTTTTGGAGATGCTGAAACCCAAAGGTATCATCGAAATAACACGAACAGGTCGCATTGCGATGCCTCGTTGCGGAACACCTGTGAGAGCAATGAACAACGCATAATTGACAAGGATTTCAATATTTAATCATAACGGCTTGTAAAGAGCCTTATTCCTCCAATCTCTTTTCTAAAAATTTACAGACATGGCAAAAGTATATTACGAAAACAGCGCAGATTTGGCGCGTCTTGCAGGGAAAACAGTTGCAGTCATCGGCTACGGTAGCCAAGGTCACGCACACGCGCTTAATCTCCGCGATAGCGGCGTGAAAGTCGTTGTGGGCTTGCACACAGGCTCAAAATCTGCCGCAAAAGCAAAAGCAGACGGCTTGGAAGTTCTTTCCGTCGCAGAAGCGGCGCAAAAAGCGGACGTGATTATGATCTTAACGCCAGACACCGCGCAAAAAGCCGTTTATGATGCCGACATCGCTCCACACCTGAAGTCTGGCAAAACGCTGATGTTCTCGCACGGCTTCAATATCCGTTATGGACAAATCGTACCGCCTAAAGACGTTGATGTGTCTATGGTTGCGCCAAAATCACCCGGTCATCGCGTTCGGGAAGTTTATACCGAAGGTGGCGGCGTTCCTGGTTTGGTTGCAGTGCATCAGGACGCAAGTGGGAATGCTCATGCTGACGCAATGGCGTATGCAAAAGGCATCGGCTGTACCCGTGCGGGGGTATTGGAAACAACGTTCACCGAAGAAACGGAAACTGACCTTTTTGGCGAACAAGCGGTGTTGTGCGGCGGCACGGCAGCGTTGGTAAAAGCTGGTTTTGAGACGCTGGTGGAAGCGGGTTATCAGCCGGAAATCGCGTATTTCGAGTGTTTACATGAGCTTAAGCTTATTGTAGATTTGATGTACCGGGGCGGCTTGAATTATATGCGGTATTCCGTCAGCACGACAGCGGAGTATGGCGATTACATTGCGGGTCCGCGCATCGTTACTGACGACACGAAAAAAGCTATGAAGCAGCTTTTAACGGACATTCAGGACGGCACATTTGCCAAAAACTGGATTAAAGAAAACGAAGACGGTGCGCCAAACTTCAAGAAAATGCGTCTGCAAGACCATGAACACTCAATTGAAAAGGTTGGCGTGGAACTGCGTGCAATGATGCCGTTCTTGAACCCTGTGGTCGTTAAAGAGTCCTAAACTTACCAAAAAATTTTGAGCGCAGAGGTGAGGAGAACGCAGAGAGGAAGAATGTTTTTATGAGAATTTTGGAAACTGAGGAAGAGTACAACATTGTGACCGGAGCCATTATCGGTGCGGCAATTGAAGTTCACAAAGTACTGGGTCCGGGCTTACTTGAATCTGTCTATGAATATTGCCTTGTAAAGGAATTACGAGAGCGTGACTTGCATGTGCAGCAGCAAGTTTGTCTGCCTGTTTTTTATAAAGGCGAATCAGTGGGAAAAGAATTTTTCATTGACTTGTTGGTGGAAAACGAGGTTATTGTTGAACTGAAAGCAATTGAAACACTGACAGGTTTGCATGGTGCACAAATCCAAACGTACTTGCGGCTTGCAAATAAACGAATAGGCTTGCTCATTAACTTTAACGTAAAGCGCATTACTCCTGATGGTTTGAGGCGCATTGTTAATGACTTCTTTTAATCATTTAATCATCAGCTCTCTGCGCCCTCTGTAACTCTGCGCTCAATATTTGGCTTGAGCTAACCGCGAATAAACAACATACTTAAAAACACACTAAAGGAATAAACCGATGGAACCCTCTGTGATTACCAACCACGCAAACGGCAATCCGCACGACCTGCACGACAAACGGCGCGTCCTGATTTTCGACACAACGCTCCGCGACGGCGAACAATCTCCGGGCGCATCGCTCACGAGCGTAGAGAAGCTCGAAATCGCCCGCCAACTCGCATATCTCGGTGTGGACATCATCGAAGCGGGCTTTCCCGCTGCTTCGCCGGACGATTTGGAGGCTGTGCGCCGCATTGCTGCTGAAGTTGGTAATTCTGCCGAAGGCGAAGTCGAACCTCATAGAATGCACATTCCCGTGATTGCGGGGCTTGCTCGCACGAGCAAAGGCGATATCGAAAAATGTTGGCAAGCAGTTCGTTATGCCGCAAAGCCGCGTATTCACACGTTTTTGGCAACGAGCGACATTCATTTGCAGTACAAACTCAAAATGACCCGCGAAGAAGTAGTTACCAAAACCCGTGAAATGGTCGGATATGCTGTGTCGTTCTTCACGGAAGCAGGAATGACACCAGATGTGGAGTTTTCGCCGGAAGATGCCGGGCGTTCTGATAAAGAATTTCTCGTCGAAGTGCTGACGGCAGCTATTGAAGCGGGCGCGACGACGCTGAACATTCCCGACACCGTTGGATATTGTACGCCGGAAGAATACGGAGCGTTGATTACGTATCTGCGAGGAAACACGCCGGGCGCAGAGAATGTGGTATTCTCACTGCATTGCCACAATGACCTGGGGTTGGCAACCGCCAACACGCTTGCAGGCTTGCGGGCGGGCGCTCGTCAGGCGGAAGTGACTATCAATGGCATAGGAGAACGCGCTGGCAATACGTCGTTGGAGGAAGTTGTGATGGCATTGCACACAAAACAGGCGCAATTCGGCTTGTTCACTGGAATCAATACGTCACAGCTTGCCCGCACGTCACAGATGGTGGCGAATTATACGGGAATTATGGTGCAGTTCAACAAGGCAATTATCGGCGCAAACGCCTTCGCGCATGAGGCGGGAATCCATCAAGATGGGATGCTCAAAAACGCCAGCACCTACGAAATTATACAACCAGAAGTTGTCGGCTGGACGGCATCAAAGCTCGTTTTGGGCAAACATTCCGGTCGCCATGCGTTCAAAATGCGTTTGAAAGAGCTTGGTCATCCGCTTATTGACGAAGAATTAGACAAGGCGTTCGGGCGATTTAAACAACTTGCCGATAAAAAGAAAACCATTACGGATGCGGATTTGGAGGCAATTGTTTCCGACGAACTCTACCAACCGCGTGAATTCTTTACGCTGACAGATATGCAAGTGACCTGTGGTAAATCAGGTATGCCAACGGCGACGATTCATCTGCGCGACGAGCATGGCGAAAGCCTCATAGATGCTGCGGTTGGCGTTGGTCCAGTAGATGCAACCTTTAAGGCAATTGATAAACTTGTGCGTTGGAAATTTGACGTGGAATTTATCTTGCTTGAATATGCCGTCCATGCTGTGACTGAAGGCATTGACGCGCTTGGAGAAGTAACGGTGCGCGTAGAAACCAACGAAGATACACCACGCACATTTGGCGGACATGGAGCGGATTTGGATATTATTGTTGCCTCCGCAAAGGCATATATTTCGGCTGTGAACCGTATGATGGCGGCTCGCGGTAAGGCAGCCCACGATACAGCTTCGGCGCTGGAACTTAAGTCAGTATCATAATCTTTACAAACTATGTCAATACTCAGTTCTCTTAATCACACAAACGGCACACACACCGCACCGATATTCATGCCACGCATTGATGCGGTGAAAGCGGCTGCTATCAGGCTCCGCAGCCCCTCAAGCGGTGTACGCCAAACGCCACTTGAGTTTAACGCCAACCTCTCGGAGGAATTTGGCGCAAATATCTTTTTGAAGCGCGAGGATTTACAAATCGTGCGCTCGTACAAAATTCGCGGGGCGTACAACAAGATTGCCAGCCTTTCGGCGGACGTGCTTGCGCGGGGCGTTGTGTGCGCTTCGGCAGGTAACCACGCGCAAGGCGTGGCGTACTCGTGCAACAAACTCCAGATTCACGGCAAAATCTTCATGCCCGCGCCCACGCCCAACCAGAAAGTGCGCCAAGTGAGGATGTTCGGCAAAGAGTTCGTGGACGTTGTGCTTACGGGCGATACGTTCGATGATGCCTACCGCGAAGCCGTTGCGGATTGCGATCATTATGGCAAAACATTTATTCATCCGTTCGACGACGAAAAAGTGATCGAAGGGCAAGGCACGGTGGGCTTGGAGATCCTTGAGGATTGCACGGAGCCGATTGATTTTCTCTTTATGCCAATCGGTGGCGGCGGCTTGGCATCTGGGGTTTCGAGCGTATTCAAAACACTTCACCCGCGCACGAAACTCATTGGCGTTGAGCCGGAAGGCGCTCCTGCGATGTGCGTTTCCATCAAAAACGGCGTGAACACAACCCTTGAAACGATTGATAAATTCGTGGATGGCGCGGCAGTCAAGCGCGTGGGTGATTTGACGTTCGCCATCTGCAAAGAACTGTTAGACGACGTAACAACGGTTCCCGAAGGAAAAATTTGCACCACGATTTTGCGGCTCTACAACGAAGAAGCTATCGTGGTGGAGCCAGCCGGAGCGCTCTCCATCGCGGCGCTGTCGCTGTATGCGGAGGAAATTCGCGGCAAAAATGTGGTGTGCATCGTGAGCGGCAGCAACAACGACATCACGCGCACGGAAGAAATCAAAGAACGTTCGATGCTCTACGAAGGGCTTAAACACTACTTCATTATTCGATTCCCGCAGCGAGCAGGCGCTTTGCGCGAGTTTGTCTCGAACGTGCTTGGTGCAACCGACGACATTGCCTATTTTCAATATTCCAAAAAGACCAGCCGCGAACAAGGTCCCGCCATCGTGGGCGTGGAACTTCAGCGCCGCGAGGACTTCGACGGGTTGATAGAACGCTTGCAGACGTATAATGTGGCGTATGAATATTTGAATGACCGCCCGACGTTGTTGCAGTATTTGGTATGAACATTGCTCTTTACATTCTCACATTATGTATTGAACACTATGACTTTCCGACACTACCGTTCAGCGGCATAATTGTGTAGTTTTGTGCGGAATAATTCAGTGTTGTTGCTGCTTCGGAAGCGGTAACCCTTGTTTCAACATCTTCCCACAACTACCATGAAACCTTTGATTGTGTCGCTTGCCCTTGTTGTGTGCTGCTTTTGGAGCGTTCTGCCAGCGCAGGCGCAAGAAATAGCGCCAACGATTGCCGCGCAAGTGCCAGACAGCACTAAGCCACGACAATCTTTACCGTTTTGGCTCTGGGGCAGTGCAGGACTGGGTTTGTCAGCCCAGTCTTTTGATGCTGCCTACGTTGCTATTGGTGGGAATATGTGCATATCTCGTATCATTTTTTCTGTTCAATATGAGGGAATGACACTTTCAGCAGGGCATTTCGGCGGCAGTGATATTGCAGCTATTTCGTATCTGATTGGTTGGGCTTTCTGGCGTGATAAATGGGGGATGGGATATATTGCTCTTGGACCTTCATCGGTTGCGTACAATTCCTCCAATTCATATGCACAATCTGTCGCTTACACTTATGGCAATCCCAACCCGCCCCCAACCGAACTTAAATCGGAAACCTCTATAGGACTTGGGTGGGAAGCACAGACAATGTTTGCTTTTTGGGGTATTGGGCTTGGATGCGGGTTGAGCGGAAATTTTAATTCGTATAACACGTGGGTTGGTTTCAAACTCTCTCTTCATCTTGGTTGGATGCCGCCTGAACTCAAATAATCATATTTTTCATCCATATACATCATTTATGCCTAAAACACTCTTTGAAAAAATCTGGCAAAACCACGTCGTGGCGCAAGACCCTGACTGTCCTGCTGTTCTGTACATTGACTTGCATCTTATCCACGAGGTTACATCGCCGCAGGCATTCACGGAATTGCGTTCGCGGGGGTTGCGGGTGCGCCGCCCAGACCGCACGGTTGCGACAGTTGACCATTCTACGCCGACCTTGAAGCGGGAAATGTCCATCGCAGACGCAATGGCGGCAAAACAGGTGCAAACCTTGTATGACAACGCCAGAGCCGAAGGCATCCGGCTGTACGACTTGCAAAGCGACCATCAGGGCATCGTCCACGTGATAGGACCAGAGCGGGGTTTGACGCAACCCGGCATGACGATTGTGTGCGGCGACAGCCACACTTCTACGCACGGCGCGTTTGGGGCGCTCGCATTTGGCATTGGCACGAGCGAGGTCGGATACGTTCTTGCTACACAGTGCCTGTTGCAGCGCAAGCCCAAAACCTGCGAGATTCGCATAGATGGAACACTTGGTGCGGGCGTGACGGCAAAAGACATTATCCTTGCGCTTATTGCTCAAACCGGCACGGATGGCGGCACGGGCTACGTTTATGAATACACGGGTTCGGCTATTCGTGCGCTTTCGATGGAAGGGCGCATGACGATTTGCAACATGAGCATCGAAGGCGGCGCAAAAGCTGGTTTGATTGCGCCAGATGAAACAACATTCAATTATATTGCCGGACGCGAGTTCGCTCCGCACGGCGCGGAATGGGACAAGGCACTCACACGCTGGAAGACGCTTCCCACCGACGATGGCGCAACCTACGACCGCACAGTGACGTTAGATGCAGACGCTCTGGAACCAATGATTACCTACGGCACAAATCCGGGCATGGGTATAAAAATCTCGGAGCGCGTTCCCGACCCTGCCCGCATTGGCAATCTCAGCGAAAAAGCGGCACTCGAAAAGGCGCTTCAGTACATGAACCTCACACCGGGCGCATCCATGCTTGGGCAGCCGGTGGATGTCGTATTTATTGGCTCGTGTACAAATTCGCGGATTAGCGATTTGCGGCTGGCGGCTCAAGTGTTGAAAGGGCGCACAATCGCGGCTGGCGTTCGGACGCTGGTGGTTCCGGGCTCGGAGGAAGTGAAAAAACAAGCAGAAAAAGAAGGTTTGCACGAAATATTCCTTGCGGCGGGCGCGGAATGGCGTTCGGCGGGTTGTTCGATGTGTATTGCCATGAACGGCGACGAGGTTGCAAACGAACAATATTGCGTCAGCACGTCAAACCGCAATTTTGAAGGTCGTCAGGGCAAGGGTTCGCGGTCGTTTCTTGCGTCACCGCTCACGGCTGCGGCATCAGCGATTGAGGGCAAAGTGGCAGATTGCCGGAAGTTTTTGAATTGATCGGATGTAAGTGAAGGTATGCTTACCAATAATTCCCCTTCGCTTGGGAAGGGGTGGCGCACCGTCTTCGGGGCGGCGGGGTAGTTCTTCTCTCATGTAGGAGAAGAAACACTCCGTCTCCGCTACCGCTCAGACACCCCTCTTTCTGTGAAAGCGGGGAATTTAAACGAAAATACGACCGTCAGGTCGTAACTGTTCCTATACTTCCCCGTCGGACGATTTCTTAAGCGTTCGGCGGGCTGGTGGACGAAATTTCACTATTTGCGGGTAAGAAGATGGCTATAAACCTCAATGTAGCGCCGTGCCTGATGCTCAAGCGTAAAACCGTTTTCCACCTTCGCACGGGCATTGTGGGAAAGCATCTTCCGGCGCTCCTCGTCTGACAGCACCCATTGAATGCCATTTGCAATATCGGCTATATCAAACGGACGCGCCAAATAACCATTGCGCTCGTGTTCCACCGTGTCCGGCAGCCCGCCAATGTTAAACGCCACCACAGGCGTTCCGCAGGCAAGAGCTTCTAATGCAGTTTGACCAAACGCTTCCTCGCGTGAAGGAACGACCATCACATCTGCTGCCGCGTAGATAATTGCAAGTGCAAGTTCGTCGGACAAAGCGCCAAGGTAATGTGTTGGAAAACCAAAATCCTGCGGTTTGCGCGGTGTGGAAGAACCGAAAACGTAACATTCAATATTATCGTCAACGTTACCAACATTTTGGTGCGACTGAGCAGCAAGGTGTTTCAGAGCGGCTGCAAGGAGGTCAATACCTTTGCGCGGGTCGTTCACGGCGTTAATAGCGCCGAAGAGAATAACTTTTTTGTCGCTCGGCACACCCAGAATATAACGGGCAAGGTCTTTAGGGATAGGTTTGAAGCGATCTGCATCGAGTCCGTAGTTAATAGCAACAACGCGATGATTCCTAAACATCATGCTTTCGCGGGCGCAGTTGCCAAGCCAAGTACTATCGGTCACAACGGTGAGCTTCTGCAAGCGAGGAACCACGCCCATTTTGCGTTGCCACACCCAGCGATTAAGGTCAAGCCCCGTTTCCCCAAGCGGGCGATTTTCCTTTTCGTAGCCAATTTTGTACCGCTCATCGTTGCCCACGTAATGTTCGCCGCCGCTAAACGCCCACATATCGTGAAGCGTCCAAACAACGGGCAGCGTTTCCAAGCGCCGAAGCGATTCAGGACGCACAAATCCGCCGCCAATCCAGTGCAGATTGATAACATCTGGTTTGAGCGCCAGCGCACGGTCTATCGTGTTTTCCAATATCCACGCGGGCGAAATAAGCGATGAATTGGGCGTTTTGAGAAACCTACGCGGCACTTGGTCGAGTTGGTTAGCAAGCCGTGACCAGAGTTTTTCTGTATTGCTGCTCGGTCCGTGAACGGTGTAATCGTCGCTTTGTTTTTGGCTGACCACCATCTGCGAATCCACACCCAAACGCAATAACCCCTTGTGCAGCCGATATGAGGCAATCGCCGCACCGCCGCCAATATCGCTGGTGGAAATATGGACTACACGCAATGGATTCATGGATTGTTCACGGTTTGACGGTTTACGGTTTGACGGCTTCCATAAAAAGCGAATCTGCCTTACGGATTCTGCCTTCTGGCGTTCCGTCGAGCAAATATGACGTAAATTCAGGAATACGGCTTTCGTTGAAAGCACATACGCGAATATCAGTAAATCCAGCCTCACGCAAAAGTCGCCCAAGCGAAAAACGGTCATACATCCAGCGGTGGATCTCGCCCGAATTGCGAAACACGCCTTCGGTAAATGCTGACTTTGCCTCTGAACCAGCAATAATGCTCACCGCAAGCTCTGCCGTTTTTAATCGTGCCTTCTGAACAAGAAACGGTAGTTTTTTAGAGAGTATTTTTCCGAAAATTTTAGTGATCAACGATTGCTGCGCTACATTGCCATGAGCGAGGTTGAGCCAATCTTCTGCCTCGTCGCCCAATCGGTCAATGATGTATTGTGCGTTCGGAATCGCTGGGTTTAGTAAATACGCACCCATCGCGCCACCAACCTTTGTGCGAACTGTTTGGTCGAGCAACTCGAACACCATCCAATCATAATTCGCTTCGGAATTAGCTTTCACGCTCGCTTCTGCGCCTATAATACCGCCGGTTACCGCTTCCAACGTTGCCAAATATTCCCGTGCTTTGTCTTCCAAATCCGGTACAACTGTGCGAATAATACCGCCAGAACGCAGCACACGAAATTGTTCTTGCACAGACGCACGGGCATGGTCGGGCGCAAGGTGTTCCAGCACGTGCGACGTGTAACACGCATCAAAACTGCCCGTCGTGTAGGGAAGACCCTTGCGGAGGTCGTACGCACGAACGTGGGGCGAGGTGGAAACCAAATCAACATTCGTCCATGCCTCGTGGAAATGCCCACCACAGCCTATATTCAGAAGATTCATGCGCTATAGTTGATAATTGCGTTATTATCGTTTGAACAACGATTTAAGCCGCAGTCGGAAACGCTCAGTCACTGGTAATGCAGCAATATTCACCGTTCCTTGACGGTTTGCGGTCAGAATTGAATCAAAATGTACGGTATCTTGCATACGGAGAAGACGTGAGTTCGCCGTATGTTGGTCATATTCATACCACCACACATTGTCGTTCATCGGCTTTTTCATCAAACCCGTAAGATTTCCAATCAAGATGGTATCACGGTTGCGACTCAGGAAAAAGCGTGTGGTATCATTTGTGGGTGCTTCGCGGTTGACGTTGATAACCTGCCCCATTTCAATCAACGACTTGCTATCCGTACGCATTCTGAGTTGCCCGCCAAAATCATGGCGATAGGCAAACACCACTTCATTGTTAAAATTATGAGTAGCATAAATTGGTACGTTCCCGACAACAAATGCCCCCGTTGTGATATGAGCGTCGCTGAGTTTTGCAACACAATCATTGATGGTTGCGGCTTGGAGACGACTATTATCAACATAGTTATTGGCCTGAATCATAAACGAAAAATACGTCATCACAAGCACAATTGTCGCCAGCACTGCCGCCCAGAGCTTTTGATGAAATCGAGAAAAGAGTACACCGAGAAGAATAGAGAGCAAAATCCACGTAGAGCCGAGAAAGCGATTTTCAATGCCTTCCACACGCATATTAAATCCAGAAAACACCGATAGCGCCGAGCATCCAAACAATGTTACACCAATCATCAAAATAAAAAAGCGCTGCTCCGTTGCTGGACGAGCCGATACAGCAAGGTGTACCGAAGTTTTACGGAGAAGTATCACAACTAAAACGGCTATTATCACAAGTAGCCACCAATCTACCCGACCAAATAGGGAACCACCATAGTGTCCGAGCGAAGCGGCTATCATCACGGGTGCATCTATAAAAACGCTAAACGCCCAGCGTCCGAACGAGCGGAGCATCTCGCCAATTGGTCGCGCAGAAAGCCGTGAAAGGTTGACACCATACAGTGGAACGATAAATTTCTGAAAAAGTGACAGCCCAACAATTATCACTGTTACGGGTATGAATGAGCGTGTTACATCACGTCGCAAAGCCTTCCATGACCATCCATGTACTGCAATTGGGCGCAAAAGTGGCAAAAGCGCGGTTATCAGTAAGAGCGGGGCTGTGACCTCGTAAATCAGGAGTCCGATGATAATGAAAATATAGGTGAGGATTCGATATCGTAAATTGCCCGTCTGCACATAACGATGCAGGTACAAGAGTGAGCAAGACCAGAACAATGTACTCGCCGTACCGATAATCATCACGAGCGGCTCAAAGATAGTCGAGGAAGCCATCGTCGGCACAACGCCAAAAGCGATAAACCAATACGCGGCTGCTTCTCCGCAATAATCTTTTACGACACGGCTGATAATCACAATAGAAACCACCCAACATGTCGTGTTCAGGAGAATGTACGGCACGGGATGAGCGCCAAAAAGCGGCGGCGTTACTGCAAAAAAAATGGACCCCAACGGTCGCATACCGCCGCCGCCGGGTCCATTCCAAAAGCTAAACGTTTCCCACATACTATTTGAAAAATGCGACCGAACAATCATCATCCAGTCATCAATCATCAGGCTTCCACCGCCGATGATATACGGCAGATACGCAACGCAAAATAGCGCAGCAAGGGCGATTATAAGTGTGCGACGTGTGAACATAGAAGATAAATTTCAGAACATTAACATGGGAAGAACTACGGCGTAGGGATGGTATTACGCAATCTTTTGGAGTGCAATACTTCGTTGCATTGCAAAAATGTTCGGTGCAAGACGCACACAGAGCCTATCCAAGGCTTCGATTACAGCGATTCCAACACGTGGTAATGGCAAGGAAAATGTTTTTGCTGTCACACCGCCAGAATTGAGAAAAAGAAAACATTCGCTGGCTTCGTCTTGGACAATGCGGAAAAATGGAACATTCGCATGAAAGACCTCGTGATTATCAAAAAGAAGATTCCCAACGGCGTTATTACCCGACCAAGGATTGACGGGGTCACTCAGAATAATGGATTCATCAAAAACATTAACATCAAACGAATAGCCTTCTTTCCGCATAAGCCGCAGAGCCAACCGCAAAAGAAAAGAAGCATTTGCTTCTTGCACGAGCAAATAGCCATTGGGCTTCAAAATCCGACGCATCTCGCGGAATAGCTGCATCGCGTTGGGCAGATGGTGAATCATATTCATACATACCACAAAATCAAATTCTTCGTCACGGAAAGGTGTGTTCATAGCATCTACATGCTTTACATCTAACCAAGGACTTTCCGCATAGTCCGTGAGCAACATAGATTTTGCATGAACAAACTCTTTAATCACGCCGATTCCGCATCCTACTTCCGCCCCAACATGGTTGTCGGCATCAATATACTGATTCATCCACGCAAAACGGTTCCGCATCAGCGTCCAAAGATTATTGGATTTTTCCGTATAGAAGATCTGCCGTGCAGCACGGAGATCACTATCGTCACCCATCCGATTTTCTTCTGGCTTCGGAAAATATGGTTTTCGGAGAAGCATACAAATCAAGAAAGACGTGGAAGAGAATGGCAAAAGAGTATGATAGCGGCTCTTATCCTTGATATTGCCAAATTGCAATCACAGAACGCCCTGCATTGTAGCCAATCAAAAAATCCGTTATTTTGGAAAGTGGTACGATCACGTTGTCCCACATTGTTATCTGCTGTGGCGTTGGCTGAGATTGCTTCAAAAAAAGTTTATTCGCAGCGGATGTACACAGCCCTAACGAATCTAAATGAAATGCTTTTACGAGTTTTAAGGATGGCGGAGCAGCGGCAAGAAGTGTTGTGCGTGTGTAACGACGATAATGTCCGATAGCTGCATCAAACGGGCTAAAAAGCCATTGGTACGCTGGAGAAAGCACGACAACATAACCTCCAGGCTTTAAGTGACGGGTTGTTTCCTCAAGTTGGGCGTGGTCATGCTCAATGTGTTCCAGCACATCAATGTACAGTGCTGCATCAAATTTTTGATCGGCGGGCAAATCAGCAAGAAAGCCAATAGCCGCACTGCAACACGTCGGCAGGACTCCGGCAGCAATTTTATCCGTAATGTGTCGTGCAAGAGTCGGGTCTGGCTCAAGGCACACCCATTCGTTTTGTGAGCCGTCGCAAAGTGATGTCGTTGTGCCTCCCAAACCAGCACCGACTTCCACAATATTTCCTCGTAAATACGGCTTTAAGAAAGAAGCATAATACCGTTTCCAATGGACAGCTTTTTCAAAGAGTTCGAGTTCATTGCCGATATACGTTGCGTCAGTCATGCTGCTCTCAAGAAGTGTTTATATATTACGTTTTTGAACACGCGGACTACCACGGGTTTTCCAAATCTGCTGCCGTGTACTCGTGATTTCTCGTATGGTACAGCGTATCGCCCGTGCCACGTTTCAAATCTAACAAATCTCGTGTAAAAAGCTTCCTGACAAAGGCAAGCGGTACCAGCACAAGAAAGAACGCAAGCGATAAGATTACTTTAGAGTTGAATTTTCCGATACCTTCTGCGAATTTCAGCCATATCCACGCTATGCGCGAAGTCAGGTATTCGGAGAAAGTCCCAATTACCAGCATTGCCAAAGCCGCCTGGGCAAGCCAGTACACACGAAAGATGAGCGAAGCCGCAAGAAGCGCCGCTGATAATATAATGATTGTTTTTAGGTTTTCGGCTGTTGAAGGAAGTTTCTGCATTATGGTATCAGAAGAGTGTGTAAATAAACGGTGCAATCGCCGAGCCGCCTGCCAAAACAATCAACGTGCCGATAAGTAATAAGACAATAATCATAGGCAGCAGCCACCATTTTTTCTCCTG
>JANYIG010000181.1 GCA_025358765.1 Candidatus Kapaibacterium sp. | reverse complement strand
GAGGAGGTTCGTGTAGCCTTGTTGTTCCAAAACGTGAACGATTGCCGAGCCGACAAGTCCGTTATGACCTGCGATATAGATTTTGCTATTACGTTCCATTAAAATTGTGTGATGTTTTTTAAGATTTTACCGCAGAGGGCGCAGAGTATCAAGAGCAGAAAATGGACATACAAAGATTTAGGTGTATTAACTCTTGCTGCCTCAGCATCTCCGCGTCTCTGTGTTCAAATCCATCCGATAGCAAAACAAGAAATTATTCAAAATCGTTATGAAAATGAGGAAACATGCGTTCGCCGGAACTCAAGCCGGCAGCGGCGGCAGATTTCCTTTTGATTTCTGCGTCCAAGCGCTCGGCAAAAACCTGTGCTGCATCGTAGCCGTAGAGCCGCAGCAAATAGTTCAGCGCAATTACTTCTGCAATGACAGTAATGTTTTTGCCCGGCAAAATTGGCAATTTGATGTACGCGAGCGGTACGCCAAGCACTTCGATGTTTTCGGGGTCAAGCCCCGTGCGATTATATTGAGTATTGGGATCCCATTGTTCGAGTTCAACCACTATTTCGAGGCGTTTTTGGAAGCGAATTGCCCGAACGCCGAACATCTGCCGCACGTCTATCAGCCCTAAACCGCGAACCTCAATAAAATGTTCCACGAGTTTTGTTCCTGTGCCGATGAGTACGTCATCACGTTTTTTGGTAAGCAAAATCACATCATCTGCGACAAGGCGGTGACCGCGTTCCACCAAATCAAGAGCAATTTCGCTTTTACCAATACCACTTTTGCCAGTGAACATAATCCCGATACCATACACATCCACAAACGAGGCGTGGACGACTGTTTGTTCGGCAAATTGCGTGTCTAAAAACTCTGCCAGCACGTACATGGTTCGTGTGGTTTCGTAGGGCGTGACGAAGATAGGGATACCGTGGTCGCTGGCGATTTGAATGAGTTCAGGGTCAAATTTGTGGTTGTTCGTAAGGATAATGCAAGGTATCTCGAATTGAACAATTGTGCGGAAGGCTTCGCGCCGTTTTTTTGCTGCAAGGCTATTTAAGTAATTGACTTCGGTGTTGCCAAACACCTGTACGCGGTGGTAAGTGAATAACCCGACATAGCCTGCCAATGCGAGCTGCGGGCGATGCAGGCTCTTATCCGTGATATAACGTTCAAGAGCTACCGCAGGATTGACTTGGCGCAAGGGCAATCGCAGAAGCGGTGAGTTTATTACGGATGCAACTGTGATGCGGTCTTGTGTAATGGTTTGGAGGTTTGCAAGCATGAAAACATTGGGGATTGTTGATTGCAGATCGACAATGACTTAACCTTGAAAATACACGAAGTCAGCAACGAAAAACCGCCGTTGAAAGGCACATTATCTGTTCGCGCACTTCTCGACGGCGGCTCAAACTACGAAATTTCGTGAGAATATAAAATGGTTAAGAGAATTGACAGAATCAAGCTGCTGCGGCAAGTTTTGTTTTGAGTTTGGTCAATTGGCGCACCATCTTTTCAGCACCATCATGAATGCTTTTCAGGAAGTCGTCGCTGTGTTCTTTAGAGACAAGTGTGTGGTCGCTGACGTGGACTATAAATTCGGCGGTTTTTACGCTATCGTGCATCTTTTCGAAACTCAGGATAATTTCGGTGCTAACAATATTCGCGTAGAAGCGTTCCAATTTTTTTGCCGCCTCAAGGGCAGCTTCGCGCAAATCGGTTTTCGCGTCGAAATGGCGTGCTGTGAACTTGATTTCCATAAAAGCACCTCGTAATTTGAAGGAACAAATGTAATGAAAAGGTAACTTGCGGTTGCATTTTACTAAGCATGACGCACTAAAGCAACAAAAAAATTCTTGAGTGGTAGAAAAAATTGATTTGCCTACTGCCTCTGAACAAAATAATGATTTTATGAGGGGTAGAGGCTAATGTGGAGAAAAATTCCTTTGAAATGTCGTGGTCTTTTGCAAATTTAGTAGTTGTCTTTCATTAGACGTGGGCAAATCCTTAGCAACTTCACAACCCAATCACAAGCGTTTTACAACGAGTTTAGAGGGGCATCCATATTGAATGGTCGTTACCACAGTGTAACCAAGCGTAACCATAGTGTAGTGTGTGTTGGTTCTCTGTGCCTGTCTTTGGGCGGTCGCAGAGAAAATCAACGCTTCAAAACACGTTTTCTTAAATAGTCCCAACACATTCATGTCTAAACGAAATATTCTCTGGGTTGATGACGAAATAGACCTTCTACGTCCTCATATTATCTTGCTCGAACATCGAGGGTATAGCGTCAATACTGCCACGAACGGCGAAGATGCGGTCGAACTTTTCCGCCAACACCACCCTGATTTAGTTTTTCTGGATGAAAATATGATTGGCATGAGTGGTTTAGAAACCCTTTCCATGCTCAAGGATATTGATATTTCTGTGCCAGTAGTGATGGTTACCAAAAACGAGACTGAATCGGTAATGGAAGAAGCAATCGGTCGCAAGATTGATGATTACCTCACGAAGCCTGTCAATCCGACACAAATACTTGCCGCTTGCAAAAAATTCTTAGAATCCGAAAAAATTACCAGTCAAAAGTTCACGCAAGACTATCTGCAAGGTTTTAACGATGTTTCCAGCCGTTTGAGAGATAAACTTTCGTGGCAAGAATGGGTGGAAATCTACGATAAACTTGTGGGTTGGAGCATGGAACTTGACAAATATCCGGACTTAGGGCTTGCCGAGACCCTCACAAACCAGTGGCGCGAATGTAATGCGTCGTTCTCACGATTTATTGAGGACAATTACAAAGACTTTCTTCACAAACCGGATGATGCTGCGACACCAGTATTTTCGCCGCGTGTCGTGGATAAATATGTGATGCCGCATTTGCGCTCATACGAAGGACGGCCAGCCGATTCGCCGGTATTTTTCTTTGTGATTGACTGTCTGCGGCTTGATCAGTGGTTGTTGATGGAGGAGTTGCTCCGACCGTTGTACACCATCAAAAAAGATTTTTATTGCGGTATTTTACCGACTGCTACGCCTTACGCCCGCAACTCAATTTTTGCAGGCTTGTATCCGTCGGAGATTCAGAAGCATTATCCCGAACTTTGGGTAGAGGGAAGTGGTGATGATCACAGCCAGAACAAGCATGAAAAAGAGTTTTTAACGAAATTACTTGAACGTCGTCGTATCAAACTCAAGAATGACATAAAGTACGTAAAAATTATAGACACGGATTTTGGTAAAAAGATTGAGAACGAGATTCTAAGCTATGCCAATAACCATTTAAATGCTATTGTCGTGAACGTCGTGGATATGATTGCACATTCGCGCTCTGATTATCCGATTTTGAAGGAAATAGCGCCGAATGAATCAGCGTATCGTTCGCTCACGCGCTCGTGGTTTCAGCATTCTAGTCTATACGGGATGCTCAAAACGCTTGCAACGGTGAAGAACGCAAAGATTGTTATTACCACCGACCATGGCTCTGTGCGCTGCCTACGCGGTGCAAAAGTGTTGGGCGACAAAGAAACCTCCACGTGTCTTCGCTTCAAGTTCGGACGCAATGTGAAAGCAGATAAACGTAATGCGTTGATCATTGACCGCCCCGAAGACTATTATCTTCCGCGCCATCAAGTGACAACGAATTATATCATAGCCAAAGAAGATTTTTATTTTGTGTATCCGACGGAATACAATCATTATCTGAACCAGTATCGTGATAGCTTCCAACATGGCGGCATATCGCTTGAAGAGATGATTTTACCGGTGTTGACACTCGAAGCAAAATAAAAGATAGAGCCGGAGGACGTATGGTCAAATGTTCTCCGGCTTTTGATTTTTTCAATATAATTAACAAATGTTTGATTTTCCGATATGGATGGATGGATACAAGCGTACATATTACGCACGACGAGGATGGAACGGTAGAACTTGGTCGGCAATTCGCCCAACAACTTGTCGAGAGCGATGTCGTGGCGCTCTATGGAGATTTGGGTGCGGGCAAAACTGAGTTTGTGCGCGGAATTTGCGAATACTTTCAGGTGGGCGAGATCGTTTCGAGTCCAACGTTTACGATTATCAATCAGTATTCCGGAGCTGCGCCAGAGAGTGAAGACGAGGTGAAAATTTACCACGTTGACCTCTATCGTATCAACTCAAAGCGAGAATTGGAAGAAATCGGCTTCAACGAATGTATGATGTCGAACGATTGTATTAAGCTGATTGAATGGGCGGATAAGGCAAACGGCAGTTTGCCACGCCGACGGTATTCGGTGATTTTCCGCCTTAACGAACGTGATGAAAACGAGCGCACCATTGAGATTCGACATTCGGATGAATCCGATGTGGAAGAAACAATTACGCTTGAGCAGCAAGCCTAAGAATGCAATACGTTCTTACGTCTTGAGATTTTACATTTTTATAATGATTTTGAAGATATCGAATATTGTAACCTTTCTGTGTGTTCAAAGCACCTCCATATCAACTATCACGAAGTGCTATTTTTCAAAACTCCTTACGTGGTAAAAGGTAACAAGCAGTAATTAACGGTTTTTATTTACGGTTTACGACTATGGCAAAGAAAACTACTCGACCTTCTGCGGTACGACAATCACTCGGCTTTTTTGAAGCCCCAGCCGATGCAACATTCCAACCATGGATGCTGATTCCGCTGCTGTTGAATCCAATCTTGATGATCCATAGCCTTGATTCCATCGGCTTTGCTGGTGTAATGATTTGGTGTGCTTTGGCAACAATAGCAATGTTTCTGACCATCCGTGCTCCATGGACGTTGTTGGCTGCAAACCCGCTCTACATCATGAACGGTGTTCATACGGTAGATTTTTACATCAAGGCGATTTACATTGCTATGACATTTGCGGTTACGTACTTTTTTACAAAGTCACCTCGCAAATCTGGCTCTCCGCTTTCGTTAAATCTGCCGGAGATATTCTGGATTATGTATATGCTGTGGGGATTTGCCTCGCTCACGTGGTCTA
>JANYIG010000145.1 GCA_025358765.1 Candidatus Kapaibacterium sp. | reverse complement strand
GTATAGCGATTATCAACAAACTCTTGAAACAGGTTTTTGCATTGGTCAAATCAGGGCAGCACTTCGTCAGCGGCTATTTACCGGCGTTGCCCGCTCATGCGCCGAAAAAAAATCTTGCTTGTTAAGACAGTTCATTCCAGTCCCGGACTTTGCCGGGATACACTCCGGCTGGAATCCATAGAAACCGCGTAGAATTTTGCTTGATTGTTATGGATGCCAACCGCCGTTGGCATGACAGCCATAGTTCATAGCCGCAATTTTCCTTCCTAAAAACTGGTCTTTCCAACGGAAACCAATGAGAACCGTTTTGGAGAAGAGTTTGAGTAGAAAAGAGGGTATTTTAAAGAACGTTTAGGATGTGAAAAGGACGAAAACAAAAACGGCTTCAAACATTTAAGGTTTGAAGCCATTGTTACCATGAAGGCAGTGCAGAAGGTGGGAGTCGAACCCACACGGATGTTAAGTCCACAGGATTTTGAGTCCAGCGCGTCTGCCAGTTCCGCCACTTCTGCAATACAGACGATTGTTCACCGATGTTCTAAAAAGAAAGCCTCGCGTTTTGAGGCTTTTTGAAGTGGGCGATGAGGGATTTGAACCCCCGACATCCTGCTTGTAAGGCAGGCGCTCTGAACCAGCTGAGCTAATCGCCCCGATTGAGTGTAATTGATGCTTTCATCAATTAAAGAGAGACAAATTTACGACAGTTCTTCTCGGAATGCAAATCTTTTTTTAATTTGAGCATCTGTTTTTTCCACCTTCCTCTGTACGTTATGAATTCTCCAACAACTTCCTTCTCCCTTTCCGGTATGATTGCTGATGTTGTGAACCGTTCCATTGTTGCTGGAACGATTCATGTTCAGAATGGAATGATTACCGATGTCACCCACGAACCTAATAATCATTACGACACGTTTATCCTTCCGGGCTTCGTAGATGCTCACGTTCACGTGGAAAGCTCCATGCTTGTCCCCTCAGAATTTGCGCGGTTGGCGGTGATGCACGGCACAGTTGGCACGGTTTCTGACCCGCATGAAATCGCTAATGTGTTGGGTATTGCTGGTGTTCGTTATATGATTGACAATGGCAAGCTCGTGAATTTTAAGTTCAACTTTGGCGCTCCATCTTGCGTTCCGGCAACAACGTTCGAGAGCGCTGGCGCGGTCGTGACGGCTGCGGATATTCGGGAGTTGTTTGAGCGTGACGGCTTAAAATACCTCAGTGAGATGATGAATTTCCCGGGGGTATTGTTTAACGATGCGGACGTGATGGAAAAAATCCGTATTGCCCACGAACTTGGGAAACCTGTGGATGGTCACGCACCCGGTCTGCGCGGCGAAGATGCCCGCAGATATATTGCAGCAGGAACCGCGGCGGGTATTGGCATTACCACCGACCATGAATGCTTCACGCTTGACGAGGCGCTCGATAAATTGGCATATGGCATGAAGATTCTTATTCGGGAGGGTTCAGCAGCAAAAAACTACGAAGCACTTCATAGCTTGATTGCAAGCCACACCGCGCAAGTGATGTTCTGTAGCGATGACAAACACCCGAACGACCTTGTGGTGAGCCACCTTGACGAAATTGTCCGCCGCTCCGTCGCAAAAGGCTACGACGTGATGAACGTATTGCAATGTGCGTGCGTAAACCCTGTTCGGCACTACGGCTTGGATGTGGGCTTGTTGCAAATCGGCGATGCGGCAGATTGTATTGTTGTCAATAATCTCGTGGATTTCCGTGTGCAACAAACATATATCAACGGGCAACTCGTGGCGGAACGCGGAACTTCCCTCATTCCCCGCGTACAAACAAGCGTAGTAAATAATTTTAACGCTTCGCCAAAAAAAACTGACCAATTTTTGCTTCCGGCAAACGGTGCGACCGCAATTCGTGTGATTGAAGCATTGGACGGTCAACTCATCACGAACGAAATCCACGAACCACCAGCAATCCGTGATGGAATGCTCGTTGCTGACGTTGAGCGCGATATTCTGAAAATGACGGTTGTCAATCGTTACCGCGAAGAAGCACCCGCAATCGCATTCATCAAAAATTTCGGCTTAAAAACGGGCGCTCTGGCTTCCTGCGTCGGACATGATTCGCATAATATTATTGCCGTAGGAACAAGCGACGAAGCACTTTGTGCGGCGGTGAACGGCATCATTGCAGCGCGGGGCGGTATTTGTGTGGTCACGGCTGACGGAAGCGTCGAAACATTGCCGTTGCCCGTTGCGGGCATTATGACGACCGACGACGGGTTCACCGTTGGTGAGCAGTATTCCCGTCTGGACGCACTTGCAAAAACGCTCGGTTCGAGGCTTCATGCGCCATTTATGACACTTTCGTTTATGGCACTTTTGGTGATTCCTGACCTCAAGCTCAGTGATAAAGGGTTGTTTAGCGGCAAACAATTTGCGTTTACCGACGTGCGTGTTTGATTGTTGTCTCCTTCCTTAAAGCATTTTACGGCAAGCGGTCAAGGAGGCTGTCGTGGAACATCCGCGCGACGGCAATGCTGTGGGAAACGCCGGAAAGCCGCACAAACAAAGCGTTTCCCTCGCGGATAACTTCCTTCAAATGTGCCAGATTTACTAAATGCGAGCGGTGTATGCGAAAAAATCCTTTTGGAAGTAACGTCTCCTCGAATTCTTTTAATGTTTTTGCCACCGTGATAGGTTTTGTCGTACCCGTTAGGTAAAAATTTGTGTAGTTGCTCTGCGCTTCGCAATACACAATGTCCCGAATCTCCACAAGTTGCCTACCTCTGTTGGAGGGCAACACAAGTTTATCTGCCAAAGGGTTGATGAATGGCACGGGCATAGATACTGGCACAGAAATCGGTGCAGAAACCAGCAAAGGCGGGGACGTGGAGGGAAGTATCGTTGGCGTGGATTGTTTCGAGTTTGTTGTATCGTCACCCAAACTTCCTTCCGGGAACAAACGGTCAAACGTGCGCTGCACCTTGCGTTGGAAGTCTTCGGGGTCAATAGGTTTTACAATATATCCCACTGCCGAATACTCAATCGCCTTAATCGCATAGTGCTCAAATGCCGTGACGAACAGCACCGCAAAATCGGGGTCATCGAAGGCATCCAAAACGTCGAACCCCGTGCCGTAGGTTAAATCCACATCCAGAAACACGACATCGGGCTTGTACTCCGTGATGGCATCAATCGCTGTTTGCACAGAATTAGCTTCGGCAACAACCGTCACTTGCGGGAAATACTGATGGAGTGCTTTGATAAGCAGGGCGCGGGGTTTATGATCGTCATCCACAACAACAACGCGGATATTCATAACGATGTAGAATGTGATTGAAACATGATTACAAGATTGGCAAATGAATCTCTACGCGAGTTCCGTTTGCGCCGCCGTCCGCATCGTGCAAATCGGTGTATTGTATGCCGATAGTTGCACTACGAGCCGTGTTCAGCAATTCCAATCGGCGTTGCGTCACGGTTGTTGCGATAGATAAATGATTGGTGTCTTCGAGACTTGTGTGCGCTTTTTTCTGTAACTCCTGTGCTTTCTCCCGCCCAATGCCGTTATCCTCCACAACACATCGCAGAGCGTTTGCGTCATTCGGATGTGACTCCAACACTACCAGAACCTTGCCATTACTACTCCGCGTGCCAAGACCATGACGAATGGCGTTTTCTACATATGGCTGAATGACCATTGCAGGAATGAAGACGTGGCGAATCTCGTTCAATTGCGGACAATGCAGTTCGTAGCTAAAGGTGTAGTCGTAGCGCAGTTGTTCAAGCTCGATATACATCGTTAAAAGCTCGATTTCATCGGCAATAGAAATGTGAAGATGATCGGTTTGTTTGAGAATACGCCGCATCAACGAGGCAAACGTGGATAGATATCGCATTGCGGCTTTTGCATCGCCCTCAGAGATAAGGTACTGAATGGAGTTGATGGAATTGAAGATAAAATGCGGATTCATATGCAACCGCAGGCTCTGAAGTTCCAATTGCGCCATCTCGCGGCGGAGTGTCTCGGCAAACCGTACCGTGCGAATCCGCCATATCATAAACCCCGCTACCACACCCACTATCAGGACAATGACAAGCGTTCGGAACCACCACGTGCGCCAGAACGGTGGCAAAATCACAACGCGCAATATTGCTCCTTGCTCATTCCAAACGCCGTCGTTGTTGCTCCCTTGCACACGGAACACGTATTCGCCCGGATCAACGTCCGTGTACGAGGCTTCATGTCTGGTTCCCGCGTCAATCCACGTGTCGTTAAAACTTTCAAGTTTGTAACGATACCGATTTTTTTCTGGCAAAATAAAATCCAATGCTGCAAACTCGAACGAGAAAAAATTATCGCGGTAGGATAGTGTAACACTCGCACTCAGAGTATCGCTCATTAAAATCGTTGGCAGAGGGATTTCATCGTTAAAGCGTTTGAACGTTGTGATAACGATTGGCGGAACGTGAGGATTGTCGCGCACACTGTCGGGATAAAATTCGTTCATGCCCCGAATGCCGCCTAAATAGAATCGTCCAGATTGTCCTTTGTGATACGCGCCGGCATTGAACTCATTTGACTGCAAGCCGTCTCGAACGTCGTAGTTGCGGAAAATGCATTGGTCGTTGGTCATTGGTGCATTGGTCATTGGTGCATTGGTTGTTGGGGAAGAATGTGCATCTGCCGCCTGACGATCAACCAATGACTGATGACGAATGACTGATGACTGATGACGAATGACCATCTTCGACACACCTTTGTTCGTACTGAGCCAGAGATTACCCGGCGCGTCCTCCAAAATGCCATAGACAACATTGTTTGCTAAACCATCTTTTTCCTGAAACGCCGTAAAGTCTTGTGTTTGGGGATTGAAGCGGTTCAAGCCACCGCCTTGTGTGCCGACCCACAGCGTTCCAACGCGATCAATATGCAGCGCGAAGATGGCATTATGGCTCAAACTTTTGGGATTGCGTTCGTCATGCAAAAAGCGCGTAAAATCTTGTGTTTGGGGATTGAAGCGGTTCAGTCCGCCGCCGCGTGTGCCAATCCAAAGCGTACCGGATGAGTCTTCGCAGACGGAGCGCACAACGTTGTTGCTCAGGCTTCGTGGGTTGCGTGGGTCGTATTTGAATGTCGTAAAGCTATGTGTGATTGGGTTAAAACGATTTAAACCACCGCCGAGCGTTCCTATCCACAGCATATGGTTTTTATCCTCGAACAACGTGAATATGCTGTTGTTGCTCAAACTCCCAACGCTTGTATCAGCCAGAAAGCGCGTGAATGTTTGTTGTTGCGGCTCAAAACGATTCAGCCCGTTTTGTGTAGCTACCCATAGTGTACCGTCGCGGGTTTCGTAAATAAAGGTTGCTGCATCGCTGCTGATGCTTGTCGTGTCGGCGGGGTTATGTCGAAAGCGAGTAATACCAGCGTTTGCAATGTCACTATTGGCGAGAACTTTACGATTATTGTCGCCCGATTCAAAGCGGAGCAGACCCAATTCTCGTGAACTCACCCAAACATTCCCACGACGGTCTTCGCATATAGAAAAGACTGCCCCGAGCGCTTTCGGAAGGTTTGGAAGGATATTGTGTGTCGTGAAGGCGTTAAATCCCATATCCACAGTGTTTAAGCCACCACCATAGACACCTATCCAAAGCAAATCCGTTCTGTCTTGGAAAAGCGAAAAGATTGTATTGCCGCTTATCGAACGTCGGCTGTTGGGCTGTTCCCGATAGACCGTCCATGCGCCTTTGCCAGCATTTGCGTTGCGCTCGAAACGATTTAATCCGTCCACTGTCCCCACCCAAATCGCTCCGTATTTATCCTCTAATAATGTATGAACAGCGTCATTACTAAGGCTGGAAGCATATTCGACGCTGTGACGATACTGCGTAAACGTCTCGGTCGTTGCATCGAAGCGATTTACGCCGCCACCTTCGGTTCCTATCCACAATGTGCCGGAGCGGTCTTCTAACATTGCGCGAACAGTATTGTGGCTCAGGCTACGAGCATCGTTGCTATTATGTTGGAACGTTGTCCAAACTCCTGTGCGAGGATTAAAGCGGCTTAAGCCCGCATCACCCGTACCGAGCCACACGTTGCCCGCATGGTCAACACAGATGGCAAGAACGAGGTTGCTACTAAGGGAATGTAACGGTTTGTTGGGGTTATGCTGAAACACTGTTGTCGAGCCGCTTGCGGGGTCGAAGCGGGTTACGCCACCGCCTTCGGTTCCTATCCAAAGCTCGCCTTGAGCGCCGAGGGCAATAGATGAAATATAGTTGCTGCTGATGCTGTGTGGGTTTGCGGGGTTGTATTTATAAGTGGTGAAGCGTCCCGTTCGTGCATCAAGTTTATTCAAGCCGCCGTCGCGCGTTCCCACCCAAAGGTTGCCTTGAGCATCCTCGCACAACGCTTGCACAAAGTTGTCAGAAAGCGACGTGCTATCCGAAGGAATATGGCGATATACCCTAAACGTATAGCCATCGTAGCGGTTTAATCCATCCGACGTGCCAATCCACAAAAAACCAGTACGATCTTGCAAAATCACATATGGTGTGCTTTGGGACAATCCTTGTTCCACAGAGATTCGGCGGAAACTGAGATTGTTGCTCGACGACTGCGCTTGCGCTGGCGCGTAATGCAGCACAGCAAGCACGAATGCTATCATCAACATCAAAACGTGCATCGGGTGTTGGTACGAACGAGTATAAAAACTTGATACTTGGCGTTTGCTACATGAAACTTGTCAATACACTTCGCCTGCCGCCGATTGATATGTGTTCGACATGAGCATCGCTATCGTCATTGGTCCAACGCCGCCCGGAACCGGCGTAATTGCTGAAGCCTTTGCCGCAACGCTTTCATAGTGTACATCGCCCACAAGCCGCGTCCCTTTTGGTGCGCTGGCATCCACAATGCGGTTGATGCCCACGTCAATCACCACCACGCCATCCTTCACCTGCTCGCCCGTAATCACCTCCGGCACACCAACGGCAGCAATCAAGACATCAGCCTGTTTTGTGTAGTACGCTAAATCTGCTGCGGCTGTGTGACAGATAGTAACAATGGCATTAGCGTGTGGGTTTTTCTGATAAAGTAAATTTGCCATTGGTTTACCGACGATGTTGGAACGCCCGACGACGACAGCGTGTTTGCCTCTCATCTCAATATTCGAGCGTTTAATGATTTCCATAATTCCCGCCGGCGTACACGAAACAAAGCCCGGAAGCCCAGCAACCAAACGCCCGACGTTTTCAGGATGAAAACCATCTACGTCCTTGCTTGGCGCTATGGCAAGCAGGACGCGCATTTCATCAATGTGTTTGGGCAGAGGTAATTGCACGAGAATCCCATGAATGTGCGGGTCGGTGTTCCAAGCGCGGACTTGCGCCAAAACGTCTTCTTCGCTTGTATCGGCGGGTTTATGCAGCGTTTCGGAGTAGAATCCAAGCTCCTCGCAGGCTTTTGCCTTCGAGCGAACATAGACTTGCGATGCGGGGTTTTCGCCCACAAGTAGGAGCGCTATGCCCGGTTGAATGCCTCGTGTTTGCTTGAGTATGGCGGTTTTCTCGGCGATTTCTGCGCGGAGTTCTGCGGCAATTGCTTTTCCGTCGAGGATTCTGGTCATGGGTCGTTCGTCATTGATCGTTGGTCATACGTGAATTGCGGATGCAATTTACGAACAAGTACGAACATCACAACGAAGGATTGAAGGTGTGGTGGTGGTTAGATTGTTTTAGGTGGCGGGAAACCGAATAACATCACTATCATCACTATCTTTCAGTAATAAAAATAAATGCCCCCTCACCGCGACAGCACGATGAGGGGGCATAAATGTAAATTTTGGACACACTCTTCTGAATTTCAGGCATGAACGCCGTTGGCATTTACCCCCGCCGCACCAGCACCAATATACCCAAGCTCATGTCCCACTTCTGTGAAAATTTCTATGATTTTATCCAAATGTTCGTTGCGGTGCGAAGACATGTAGCTTGTCCGCATCATACTGAGGTTTGGCGGCACTCCGGGCGGCACAAACGCATTGACGAACAAATCGCGGTCGTACAGGTGTTTCCACATCACGAGCGCCCGTTCGAGCGAACCTACAACCACGGGAACGATACCCGTTTGACTGTCTATCACGTTAAAACCTTCCGCCAATAAACCTTTGCGAACACGAGCGGCATTGCGAATGAGGTCATCCACAAGGTGTGGTTCTTGTTCGAGGATTTCCAATGCCTTCAACGCCGCACCGCACGAAGCAGGTGTTGGGCTGGCACTGAAAATAAGCGCCGGAGAGTTGTGTTTGAGGTAATTGATAACGCGCTCCGGTCCGGCAACAAAACCACCAAGCGACGCAAACGTTTTCGAGAACGTACCCATCGTCATATCCACTTGGTCGGTTATCCCAAAATGGCTGGCAGTACCACGTCCGCCCTGCCCAATAACGCCCGTCGAATGGGCATCATCCACAAGAACACGTGCACCGTACTTTTTCGCCAATGCCACAATTCCTGGCAAATTCACAATGCTGCCCGTTACGGAAAACACGCCGTCGGTCACGATAAATTTACCAGCGTCTTCGGGGATTTTTGACAGAACGCGCTCCAAATCTGCCATGTCGTTGTGTTTGTACCGCACAAATTCTGCTAACCCACCTTTGGCAAGCATCGCCCCATTGATAATACACGCATGATTTTCCTTATCGGAGACAACGTATTCTCCCCGCGTCACCAATCCGGAAATCACGCCGAGAGCCGTCTGGTAGCCCGTGCTGTAGAGCATACAGGATTCGTAGCCCAAAAACTTCGCCAAGCGTGCTTCGAGTTCATTGTGTAGGTCAATCGTTCCGGTTAAATAGCGCGAGCCAGAGCAGCTGGTGCCGTATTTTTCGATGGCTTTGATGGAGGCTTCGCGCACACGCGGGTCGCCTGTTAAACCGAGATAGTTGTTCGAGCCAGCCATGATAACTTTACGTCCCTCCATCATCACAACGGGACCTTCGCTTTCTTGCACTGCACGGAAATACGGATACAAACCCATTTCCTTCACTTCATCGGCGCGAGTAAATTCGAGGCATTTTTGAAATAAATCAGCCATTGAGCTCTCCTGTAATTGGTTTGAAATTAAATGAAAAATAGTCGCTGTCGGTTTTTACGAAAACGCTCCGTAATGGTTACGAGGCAAACTTTTCAATATACGGCGTTACGGCGAAATAACCCGCAAAAATCCACTCGTTCTCTGATAGAGATGAGGTAGAATACAGGAGCGATATGGGCACGCGGCGTTTGAGTTGGGAAGGCAAAAAGTTACGAAAACACGAGTTCTTTTTCGGATTGATAAAAAATAGTGACGATCATCATGGGATATTGCAGCCTTCGCGCCATGCTACTGGACTTGAATCGGCAACGAAGCAGTTGTAGTGTCCCAGTGCATCACGAGCGTTGCGCCCGTGTCACTCTTCTCCAAACGAATAACAAACGCTTCTGCAACCTCTGCACTTGTTTGCACGGTTGCTTCCGTCCGCAAAACGTCTTTTGCCTCCTTGTAAAACAAACCCCACTGCCCCGTCTCGCCATTGATAATCGCTGTCCATTTGTCACGGTCAGGAATCGTAAAAAGCGTATATTTTCCTGCTTTTAGGGGTTTCCCGCCGATTATTACATCCTTGCTGAACGTAATTTCTGTGGCTTCGTTTGCGCCCGTACGCCAGACTTCGCCGTAAGGAACAAGCGCCTTCGTGTCGTGCGCTCCGAAAATCAATCGTCCTTTTTTGACGGGACTGCTGTACGAAACAGTTATCTTTGTTCCGGCAGCGTCAATACTGGCGGTTGCCGCTGGACTCACACGCGGACGTAAGAATAAATATGCACCCACAGCAGCCAGCACGGCAAGAACGATAAGCAAGGCAATAGCAAATTTTTTCATGGAAGTAGTCAATTTAGGCATTAAAAAAATAGTGATACGCTGTTTAGATTTTGGGTTTAGATTTTGGGTTTAGATTTTGGAGTTGGTCAGATTAGTTTTTCCGTCCGTTGAGAAAGTTTTGTTGACTGGATTGCAAAAAAGCAACAGGCTTCCTCAATGCTCATTCAGTGGCAATCCGCGACGTTGGAACTCCGTCCAATTCAAGTATTCCTCGCCCTTGCGCTGCTCGACCATGGTGATACAATCCGTCACAGGGCAGACAAGTTTGCAGAGATTACAACCCACACATTCTTCTTCCTTGATGGCGTAGGTGTTGTAGGGCTGCCCAGGAGCAAGGCTGATAGACTGGTGCGAAGCGTCTTCGCAGGCGATATAACAGAGCCCACAGTGAATACACTTGTCTTCGTTAATGTTTGCCACAATGTGAAAATTTAAGTCTAAATCTTCCCAATCCGTCACTTTCGGAATGGACAAACCTACAAATTCACTTGTGGAAACAAATCCTTTTTCATCCATCCAATGCGACATGCCAGAACACAAATCATTGATAATACGGAAGCCATACTTCATTACTGCCGTACACACCTGAACGTTGCCCGCGCCGAGCAGCATAAACTCCACCGCGTCGCGCCACGTAGTTACGCCACCGATGCCGGAAATAGGCGTGTTGGCGGTTGCGGGGTCTAATCCAAGCGAGGTGAGCATTTTGAGCGCAATTGGCTTGACCGCAGGACCGCAATATCCGCCAAAGGTTGTATGTCCGCCAACATTGGGATACGGAATAAACGTATCCAAATCAACACTCATCAACGATTGAATGGTGTTAATGAGTGCAAATCCGTTCGTGCCGCCTTCCAACGCACCTTTGGCGGTTGGGACAACAGAATGAACATTCGGCGTGAGTTTGGTGAGAACGGGAACTTCAGCCACTTCCATCACCCACTCTACCACCATTTTTGCTATTTCTGGGTCTTGCCCCACAGCCGCACCCATGCCTCGTTCGGTCATACCATGCGGGCAACCGAAATTTAATTCTAATCCATGACAGCCGTTGTCTTGCACCCGTTTTACGAGGTCGTGCCAGCTTGTGCGGTCAGTACACGCCATCAGCGAGATGACCATTGCACGGTCGGGAAATTCTTTCATCACCTCGCGGATTTCGCGCAAATTTATGTCTAACGGGCGATCAGAGATAAGCTCAATATTATTTAACCCCATCATACGTTGCCCGCCATAATCCACAGCCGCATAACGCGAGGACACGTTTTTCACCTGGTCGCCAAGCGTTTTCCAGACAACACCTCCCCAGCCCGCTTCAAAAGCACGTAACACATTGATTTTTTTATCCGTCGGTGGCGCAGAAGCCAGCCAGAAAGGGTTCGGCGAAGAAATGCCGAGAAAAGTTGAGTCGAGGTTTGCCATGATAATTTGTAAATGTTAGTGCGTAATGTTCAAATACTCCAAAATTCCCAGTGCCGCATCCTTCCCGTGTTGCACGGCATCCACCACTTCTTTGCCGCCGTTGCTTTCATAAACTTTTACGATAGGGGAGTCAAGCTAAAATTCGAGGTGGTTTGGCTTGAAAATCTGATTAATCATACACCTGTCCGCGACGGTCAATGCGCTTAATGCTAACCAGAATAATTTCGCCATTTTCATAACCAAATACTACTCGAAAGTCTCCTTTACGAATACGGTATAAACCCTGTAACTCGCCATGCAAGGCAACAATATCGCTGTTATTTTCTTCTATCTTCAAAAGTTTACGCATTGCCTTTTGAATAATAAAATCTGCTTGAGATTCCGTGAGCGCCTCGCCATTTTTTGCCAAAAACTTTTGTGCTTGTTTGCTGTACGTGATGGCAATTTTTTTCATAGATCAATCATTTTCGTAAAAGCCGCTTCTTTGTCCTCATCACTCATTGCACGGAACATAGCGCCAATTTCCGTGTTTTCTTTGTCGCTTGCTCGCGGTATATGGGCATCATTAAAATCGCTGTCATCGGTCTCGACGGTAATGGTGATTTTTACACGAGTATTATGTTCAAATGTACTCCGCAAAAACCGCATAAAGTCTTCATTGATTTCTTGAGGCTGTAGCTTATAAATGGTTTGCATATCTTACTCCTTGTGTGATGGTTTCAAATATTCCAATATCCCCAGCGCCGCATCCTTCCCGTGTTGCACGGCATCCACGACTTCTTTGCCGCCATTCACGCAATCCCCACCCGCAAATACACCCTTGAGGTTTGTCGCCTGTTGCCTGTTTGTGTTGACTTTGCCGCTATTGTTGGTTAATGCCGAATGCTGGATAAATTCTTCAAATGGTGTTTGCCCTGCCGCACGAATAATCATATCGGCTTCAATGGTAACAGTCTCGCCCGTTGGTATGATTGCGCGTTTGCCGGAAGCATCGGGCGTGTCCGAAAGGCGCACGTTGTCGCAAACGAGGGCTGTTGCTTTACCATTTGCACCCAACACTTCCTTGGGATTCGCAAGCCATACAAACGAACATCCGTCTAATTTGGCAATATCTAATTCTGCATCGGTACAGGATTTTTCACCCTCGTCACGCCTATATACCATCACGACTTCTTTTGCGCCAAGCCGTTTGGACTGTGTTGCAGCATCTATCGCCGTCATCCCCATTCCAATCACCACCACTTTATCGCCCACCGATACGTCGGCATAGTCTTTTGTGCGAATGTCGTAGATAAACTTGATTGCATCCACCACACCGTCAAGGTCTTCACCCGGAATGCCCAGATGACGCGCCACTCCAACACCAATGCCGATAAAAACTGCGTCATGTTCGCTTTGTAAATCTTCAAAACTCATGTCCTTGCCAATTTCCGTGTTGTAGCGAATCTCAATGCCGCCAATAGAGGTAATCCAATCTACTTCTTCTTGGCAAAATTCATCGGTTACTTTGTACGCCGCCACGCCGTAGGTCATCAGCCCCCCGCCTTTTGCCTCCTTCTCGAAAATGGTGACATTCACCCCTTCGAGCGACAGCGCATGAGCGCAAGCAAGCCCCGCAGGTCCGGCACCAATCACCGCCACACGTTTGCCGTTGGAAGGTTTTCGTTCAAAGAGCTTCCACTGCGCGGCAATGGCGCGTTCGGTGGAAAAACGCTGGAGTTTGGCAATCGGAATGGGTTTTTCGTGCATCAGATTATAGACACAAGCACCTTCGCAGAGTTTTTCGACGGGGCAAACTTTCGCGCAACCACCACCCATGATGTTTGCCGAAAAAATTGTTTCGGCGGAACCTTTGATATTCCCCGTTGAGATTTGTTTGATAAACTGCGGCACGTCAATACTTGTGGGGCAAGATTTTGTACAAGGAGCATCGTAGCAATACAAACACCGATTTGCCTCGATAAACGCCGTGTCCAATAGCTCAAAAGGCGGATGAATATCGGTGAAATTACGCTCGTATTCTTGCGGTTCAAGACGATGGTTCTGAAGTGGCATAACAAAGTGTAAAGTTGTGAATGTGAAGTATGGAAGTGTGGGTTTTCAAAATGTATAACGCAATGCTATTGAAATTTCGCGCCCCTTCCAGAAATATGTGTCATAGCCGCTATCATAAAACGGCGTGACCAAATTTAGGCGCTGATTGAACAAGTCATGTACGGAAATCCCAATATTCAGATTGTTTGCCACATTATCAATGATTATTCCTCCGCCCACAAGAATTTGCGCGGGTAGCGTTGCGGTTTTGCCAAAATCCGTCATAGCATTTTTGGGCGACAGATACAGCATATTTGCGTTCAAAGAAATATCGGGTGTTACCACAAAACTATGGCTTGTATAAATTTTTAGATTTGGCACACCCATAAGCTCATCGTGTGCATGTAGCGCCAAATATGTGTCACCGCCTTTGGCATTATGTACAAATACGTTTGCCGGGTCATCAAACAGTTGTGGGGCAACCAGCGACAGATTGAACATGCCCCGATAGAGCGGCGTAACGTACTTCACTTCTGTTTCCAAGCCGTACGTGGCAATTGTTCCCCCATTGTTGGAAAACAGATCATCGTCTTTGACATTATACCGAAATTCAATGATGTTTTGGACTTTTTGATAAAATACATTTGCCGAAGCATACAGGTTATCAATAAGTTTATAGCCGAGTTCGAGTTCCACAACCTCCGTTTTTTCCGGCTTAACGTCTGTTCTCCAAGGTTTTGTGGGGTCAAGCCCAAATTTACTCCATGCGTTGTTTGCCATAAGCGGCGCTCGAAAGGCGGAGCTATACAATAATTTAGCGTGAAATTTATCGGTCACGTATGTTGCGCCGATACGTGGATTTATAGCATTGCCGAAAAGTTCGTTGTTGTCGTAGCGGGCTCCGGCAGTCAGATAAAAAGGTGCTGAACGGTAAACGATACTGCCGTAGAGCGCATAATTGTAAATGGTCACGGTTTCTGAAATTGGGTCTGTGCGAACCTTGCGATAACCGTTTCCTTCATTGTCCTTGGGGTTGTCCGGCTTAAGAATAGAGCCGTGGTCCCAAAAAGCCTCACCACCGAATGAATATTCAAAACTGCCCTCGCGCCATTCCGCAAGAGCCGAGGGTTTTATCCGAGAAATAGCAGGATTTTCACGTTTGTCTTTAGTGAAGGATTCGCTGTATTGATAATTCAGAGCAGGCGTGATGGTCAAAGACTCACCGACAACAATTTTATGAACGATTTCGCCGCCATACACCAAAAAACGCGATGTATTGGTCTTGACGCTTTTGAGCGAATCGGTAAGCTGTTTTTGCCGCTCCGCGGGCAGCTGGTTTGAAACGGAAAAGTTATCTAAAAAGTTGTTAAAATAGCTGTGAAAATACGCCTTCACTTCCGTGTTCTTGAGTACAGTTGCCTTGAAAATCACATCCGTAGCACCAGCGCCCGCAGTGGAATAATCATGCTGGATGTCGGGGCGGAAACCAAACCGTGGATACAAACCATCTGAACGTTCAGCACGCCCGAACGAAGCTAAAAGCGAATACTCAATTACTTTCGTCTTTTCTCCCGCTTTTATGCCCACATCGGCATGACCAAAAGCAGAGGGAAGTTGCCCGTATCGTGCACTTGCTTCAATACCGTGAACCTGCTCGCCGCTCGAAGTAATAATATTGATAACCGACAATTCCGCTGCCCCGCCGTATATCACCGAACCCGGTCCGCGAATAATTTCTATGCGATCAATCAGGTGTACGGGAATATCGTTGCCAAAAGTGTATGACCCAAAATAAAGGTCGGTTAATTGCATTCCATCAATTAAAATTAACGCTCGTCCTTCAAACCCGTATAAGCCGCGTGAAATCAACGAAGCCTCATTTAAATCTTTTGCAACATTTAATCCGGGAACCATCGCAAAAACATCCACCAAATCTCGGCAATGATTATTGCGAATGTCCTCCGCCGTAATTACGGTAACAATGTTCGGTGCTTCACGTTGGGACTGTTTCATTTTTGTGGAAACTGTCACCGGAATATCCATCAATTCTTCCAGCGTAAACTCAGCCCATGCTTTTATGGATGTTTTTTTGTCGTCCGCATTATTTTGTGCCGATACAAAACAAACTCCAAGCAGAAAGATGACAACGCTGGCTACGACGACCACTCTATTATTCATGATTCCTCCCTGTAATAGCAGACATTACAATGCAATTGAGCTACTATCCAAGATTTATCATTTACCCAAAAACAGCTCCGCACTTGGATTCAGCGCTCTTAAAGCTCTACCAATTTTCCGTAGGTTTCCGGTCGGCGGTCACGGAAGAACTGCCACGTGGACCGCACTTCGTCTATCATGTCCAAATCAAACTCCGCCACGAGTAATTCATCGTTGTCTTCGGAAGCACTGGCGAAAATTTGTCCGCGTGGATCAACGAAATACGACGAACCGTAAAACTTGCCCAAGTTCCACGGCTTTTCCATGCCCACACGATTGATGCACCCCATAAAATAGCCGTTAGCCGCCGCGTGCGCGGGCTGCTCCAGCTTCCATAAGTATTGCGACAAACCCGCCACTGTTGCCGAGGGATTATACACAATTTCCGCCCCATTCAACCCCAAACACCGTGCGCCGTCGGGGAAATGGCGGTCGTAACAAATATACACGCCCACTTTGGCGTATTTGGTTTGAAACACCGGATAACCCAAATTACCCGGTTTAAAAAAAAACTTTTCCCAAAAGCCTGACGTGTGCGGGATGTGGTTTTTGCGATATTTGCCTAAATACGTGCCGTCGGCATCAATCACTGCGGCGGTGTTGTACAACACGCCCGCTTGCTCTTTTTCGTAAATCGGCACAATGATGACCATGTTATATTTTTTGGCGTACTGCGCCATCAACTCCGTTGTTGGTCCGGGAACAGATTCAGCAGAAGCGTACCACATCTTGTCTTGCCCGGGGCAAAAATAGGGCGTGTTAAAAATTTCCTGCAAACACAGGATTTGTACGCCCTGTTTGCCGGCGTTTTCGATGTAAGGGATGTGTTTGTCCACCATCGCTTTGATGATTTCCTGAATCGTACCTTCACCTTCAGTTTTGGGTAGGCTCATTTGGATAAGTCCGGATTTGATGATACGCGGCATACATGCTGGGATTGAAGTGAAAGATAGTATTGAATTGTGTGTTTGATTTTATAGAAAAACTTCAGATATTGATACCGTTTCGCAGTGTTTCATCGTTTTGTAACTAACATTCTCCAATATTAATTACACCACAAGCGAGGTTTTTCCGCGCCGCACGAACTGCCCATACCCTTTTTCAACAACAGTTTTTCCGTTGTCCACCGCCACACGTCCGCGCAAAATTACGGTTTTGCATTTTCCCGTCACTTGCCAGCCTTCGTACGCGGAATAATCGGTGTTTTGATGGTGTGTTTTGGCAGAAATAGTGTGCTGCTCGTTCGGGTCAAAAATAACGATGTCGGCATCGGCACCAATCGAGAGTGTGCCTTTGCGCGGGAACATTCCGAAAATCTTTGCAGCGTTGGTAGAGGTCACTTCCACGTATTTATTCAAGCTGATTTTGCCCGTGCGAACGCCTTCGGAAAACAAGAGTTCCATACGGTGTTCAATGGCAGGATGCCCGTTGGGAATTTTGGAAAAATCATGCTCGCCCATCTTTTTTTGTTCCCACGTAAACGGGCAATGATCGGTGGCGACAACCCTTACCAAACCTTGATTTAGTCCCGCCCAGAGCGTTGTTTGGTCTTTTTTTTCACGCAACGGCGGACTCATCACCCATTTTGCGCCTTCAAAATTGTTTTCGTAGAGCGAGGCATCCAACAGCAGATATTGAATACACGTTTCCACAAACACCGTTTGATTGCGTTTTGCCGCATCACGGACGTGATTTAATGCGCCTTCGCAAGTCAGATGCACAATATACGCCGGAACGCCCGTGTAATGCGCCATGTCTATAAAGCGCTCTGCGGCTTCTGATTCGGTGATTTCGGGCTGAGAAAGATAATGATACAGCGGTGAGAGTTTGCCTTCCGAACGATGTTTGGCAATGAGGTAATCAATCATGTCGCCATGCGTGGCGTGAACCGTGACCATCCCGCCGCAGCGTTTTACTTCCTCCATCAAACCCATCATTTGGCGGTCGTCAATCATGAGCGCACCTTTGTACGCCATAAATGTTTTGAAGGAAGTAATCCCTTCTTTTTCGACCATTTCTTGGATTTCAGGTTTAGTGCGCTCGTTGAAGTCGGTGACTGCCAGATGGAAGGAATAATCGCCGTAACAGTTTCCATTAGAACGCCCCTGCCATTCTTCTAATGCTGAACGCAAAGATTTACCTTGTGTTTGCAGAATAAAATCAATGACGGTGGTCGTGCCGCCGTGCAACGCAGCTTGCGTACCAGTAGCGTAGCTGTCGCTCGAAAACGTACCCATAAACGGCATTTCAAGGTGTACGTGCGGGTCTATACCGCCCGGAAACACTAATTTGCCACTTGCATCAATTATTTGGTCAGCTTGAACGTTCAGCGCTGCACCAAGAGCGCTAATGCGCTCGTTCTCAATAAAAATATCTCCCGTGTACGTATCGGAAGCTGTGGCAATAGTGCCATTGCGAATAAGGAGGGTATTCATAATAACAACTCTTCTTAAACAGGAGGGTAAACATTGATTGGCAAGAAAATACAAAAATCAGCATCGTAATGCCATAAAAAAGCGGATAAGAGGGTCACATTTTTCTCTTTGCGGGGTTCTGCCGCTTGATTGTTCTGCTTATTTTTAACTTGTCTTTGCCGCTTCAATCATGCACAGCGGGAAACCCTTTTCGACGGCAGTTCCGGCATTCACATTCAAGCCAGTAACGATGCCTTCGGTGGGTGCTTTGATGTCGTTTTCCATTTTCATTGCTTCGAGGATGAAGAGTCGTTCGCCTTTTTTGACGTGCTGACCGTTTTGAACGGCAATAGTTTTGAGCAAACCCGGCATGGGTGCTGCAACTTTCATCGTCCCCGAAGTCGCAGTCGCCGTGGCTTTCAAGAGTTGTGCGAAGTATTGGTCGCGCTCGGAAAGCACATCTAATACGTAATTATAACCATTGACGGAAAGTTTGACCGTGTTACGTCCTTCAAACGTGGCAATGATGGGCGTTTTGCGTCCGTCTTGCACCAGAAAAAACACGTTACTTTCGCCATCGCTCTCGAACGTGAACGTTTGCTCGTTGGAAAGCGTGACAATATTGTTGTTTGTTGTTGCCTCAAGCGACGCGCTGAGATAGTCGGAATGGATTGTGTAGGACATGAACGTAATAGTAGATTTCGGTATAATTATTTTCAGATGTCAGATAACGAGCGTAATTCTTTCCCCGATGGTTATTTTTTCGGATGCGATTTTAGTACCGAACGGATTTGAGCGCAGAGGCTGACAGAAACCGTCAAGAGAGAGAGAGCAGAGGATCCAGAACAGGTAAAAAGAAAAGGTTAAATGTTATTTCCAAACTCAGCGTCCTCTGCGCCTCAGCGGTCATTTCATCGAAAAGCGTTCGGTACTGAGCGGATGCGATAATCGTATAACGCTCATCCACGCATGACGGCGCATGAACGGCAATGCCTCAAACACCGCTCTGTCAAAGCCTTGCAAGGCAGCAACTATGCCGTGAAATAGGGGCGTGTTGCGCAGAGGAACGGCAACCAAATCGGTCAGGTGAAAAAACTGTGTCTCTATTGTTTCAAAACTCCGCGCCATCATAGTGAGGTCGGAAACGAGTAGCGGATGTTCGTCGGGAGTGCGTAGGCGCGGCGTAAGTGTACGATAGAGGTTGATAAGCGGATTGTGTCCTAACGGTTCAATAAATACCGCACAACCGTTTGGCTTTAGCACTCGCACGATTTCTTGCATGGATTTTTTGATGTCTAAATGATGGATAATCGCTGAACCACAGACACAATCAAAGGATTCATCCGCAAAGGTGAGTGTCTCTGCATCCATCGCGTAGAACGTGGTTTTATCCGCCACTTGCTGCCGCTCGGCTTCTGCTTGCGCCTGAGCAATTGCCGCATCGGAAATATCAATCCCTGTAACCGTGCATCCTGATTTTGCAAGCCAAAACGCATGGGAGCCAGGACCGCAGCCGTATTCAAGCACGGAACTACCACGTGGAAGTTGTTCTAAATGCTGCTTGAATAATGCCCGCGAAGCGTCCAATACAGAATGGTATTTATACACCACCGTGCGGATATCGTTTTCCACGAGTTCATTGTGAAATTGTCGTTCTCGTTCTTGACGAGTGTTTGTACTTGTTGCATCCATAAAAATCGCACCGTTTATAGCGTTTTGAAAGACAAAAACCAGTTTCTGGGTCTCGAATTATTTTAACGATTCCAACAAAATTTCCGCAACGTCGCGCACACGCACGTCGTCGGCTTTGTCCTTCGATTTTACACCGTCATTGATCATCGTCATACAAAACGGACAGTTCACGGCAATTGTGTTTGCGCCCGTTGCAAGCAATTCTTCCGTGCGTTCAATATTGACGCGCTTGCCCTCAAGCTCCTCCATGAACATCTGTGCGCCGCCCGCTCCGCAACAAAAGCCTCGGTCTTTGCTGCGGTTTGCTTCCACAATATTCAAGCCGGGTACGTTTTCCAACAACGCACGGGGAGCCTCGTACTCGTCGTTGTAGCGACCCAGATAGCAAGAATCGTGGTAGGTGATTGCCTCTGGTGAAATGCCATTTTTGCCCTTAATATCGAGCTTCTTGGCGTTGATGAGGTTGTTGATATACTGTGTGTGGTGCATCACTTCATAGTTCCCACCAAACTGCGGATAGTCGTTTGTGAGCGTGTTCAGGCAATGCGGGCAGGTCGTGACGATGGTTTTTACGTTGTAGCCATTCAGCGTTTCCACGTTCATTTTTGTGAGCATATCGGCAAGGTATTCATTACCTGCGCGACGTGCTGGGTCGCCGGTGCAGCGCTCTTCGGTTCCGAGAATGCGGAAATTGACGTTAGCAAGTTGCATCAGCTCGCCAAAAGCACGGGTTACTTTTTTTGCCCGTTCGTCGTAGCTGCCCGCGCAGCCTACCCAAAACAGCACGTCAAAATCAGAGTCTTCGGCGACGGTTTTAATGCCCGTTCCTTCCGCCCAATCAGCGCGTTCGGACGATGCGAATGGCCACGGCGTAAAATTATTTTCCATATTGCCAAACGCAGGCTGAATTTCCGGTGGGAAGTTCGCTTCCATCAGCACGAGCGAACGACGCATATCTACGATTGCCGGCACGTGTTCAATCATCACAGGGCATTCTTGCTGGCACGCGCCGCAAGTAGTGCATTGCCAGAGCGCTTCGACGGGAATATAATCGCCAATGAGTTTTTTGTCCATGATTGCTTGCTCTTCCACGGTCAACTCTGCACCGCCACGCTGTTTTAAGACAAGCGGCGCTTTGTCCATCGTGCGGTCGTGGATGGCAACAATGATTGCCCGCGGGTCGAGAATTTTGCCTGTTTGGTTTGCCGGACAAACACTCGTGCAGCGCCCGCAATGCGTACACGTGTAACCATCAAGTAGCGTTTTCCACGTAAAATCTTCGATGTCGCTCGCGCCAAATTTTTCAATGCCTTCTTCCTCAAAATTGATAGGCTTCAGCGTGTTCGGATAGGTTAAGTTGCCGAAAAATGTATTCGGGAGGGAGGTCAGCACGTGCAAATGTTTGGAATACGGCAGATAATTCATAAACCCAAACACCAATAACATATGCGACCAAAAGAACACCTCGAACACCGTGTGAGCGCCATCTGGGGACATAAACCCAGCAACGATAGTTGCGGCAGGACGCACAGCATACGAAAAATCAGCTTCCATGCGGACGCGAGCGGAATTTTGGAGCAAAATGGAGGTGACAATACAAAAAATAGTAAGCAAAATCACACCGGCTTCAATTTTTTCGCCATCCACCTGCAACCGTGTGAGTTTTGTGATGTAGCGTCGCCAGATTGCCGCAAGTGAGAGGATGATAATTACAACACAAAAAATGTCAATCAAAACCGTAAAGACGGAGTAGATTGGTCCCAGAAAATTCAGCGACCAGCCCTCGTGTAAGCCTTCCAGAATGCCTTCGGTAGCGGAGGCTAAGAGTACCAAAAAACCCCAAAATATTCCAGCGTGAATTGGTCCGGCTACTTTATCGCGCAAAATTTTCGTTTGCCCAAAACCAACGGTCAGCAAAAGTTTTATTCGTGCCGGAATATTGTCTATGCGGTTTTCGGGTTTGCCGACGGTTAAGTACGAAATCAAGCGCCGCACGTTGAACGTAATCAAACTGAATGCGCCGAACAGCACAAGGATGAAGAGGTAATTTTTGATACTCATATGTCTTTGAAGATTATAGATTGAACATTGTAGATGTATCTATGCCTGTATTCGTTGCCCGTAAAACTACATAAAACACACCTGAAAAACCAACGGGAAAAATGCTTGAGAAAACTTTACAGATACGGTTTCGCAAACTCCACAATCAATTCTTGCGCCCGTTGGAACGAGTGTTGATGGGTTCTGCACCCAGCAGCGTTAATGTGACCACCACCACCAAAGTGTTTAGCAATTTGGTTCACGGGAATCTCACCTTTGGAGCGTAATGAAATTTTGACCATATCCGCAAGTTCTACCACCAATGCACCCATCTGTACACCTTCCAACCCAAGCGTGAGTTCCACAAAACCTTCGATTTGGTCTTCGTTTGCGCCTGTTTCCTGCATCATGGCGCGGGCGACCGTCATCACGCACAGTTTGCCGTCGTGATACAAACGCAAGTCCGAAAGCGCCTTGCCAAGTAAAATTGAGCGGTTGAGCGGGTTTTGGTTGAATACGTTTTCGTAGATGTACGTTGGGTCGGCACCAGCTTCGATGAGCCGCGCAATCGTGCGATGCACGTCTGCCGTCGTGCGTGGAAAGCGGAAATTCCCCGTGTCGGTCATTATACCTGTGTATAAACACTCCGCAAGTGGTCTCGTAAACTGTTCTTCGCCAACCAGCACCACCAAACGACTGATGAGTTCTGCCGTTGAACACGCCTCTGTATCAACAGCATACATCTCTGCAAACGGCTGCGGTTCTTGGTGATGGTCTATGACGAGTTTTCGAGCAGGCGAGCCAACGATTGCCGCCTCCATACCGCGCATTCGTGATGGCGCATTAGCATCCAACACAACAAGCACATCCGCCGAGGCAAGGAGTGCGGTGTGCTGTGAGTCATCAAAAACCTGAATTTTTTCGCTGCCCTGCAAAAACCGAAAACTCTTCGGCACAGCGCTTGGATTGACGATGTGAACGGTCTTGCCAAGCTGTGTAAGCAAGTGATACAGCCCCAACGAGGAACCTAATGAATCACCGTCAGAATTGACATGCGACGTGAGAACGATGGTTTGAGCGCCGCGCAGGATAGAGGCACACTGACGAAGTGCTTCCGAACAATCAAGAAGAATAATAGGGTTCATTACGTGCTAACAAGGGGTGACACAGGAAGAAGGAACGATGCCTACTTTGACCGAACAACACAATAATACGCTTTTTTCCTGTAGTAGCAACGATTTGGCTCGCTGATTCTGCGTTGGTTTTAGTATTTTGCGCGTTCAAAAATATTGTGATTTCCTCTGTTTACTATTCTAAAACCAATGAACACTGCAATTCATCTTTCGACGACACAAAAAATGCTGCTTTTTCTTGCCGCCGTGAGCGGTATTATTTGGTTGGGTGGTTCGACGGTGCGAGCGGCAATTGCCTTTGAGCTGTTTATTCCCGGAACGCTCACGTTCAAGCCCGCCATGAGTGCCGATGCTGTGTTGCAAACAATCCGGCTCTTTGGCATCACCGCGTTTTACACGATGGTCAGTTACGGTTTGTTTGCGGTTCTTGGGGGAACGCTATGGCTGATGCTGCGACGAACGTGGAAGGTTCGTGGTGGCTTATTTATCGCAGGTGCATTGATTGCGCTGTATGTACCGGTTGAGGCAATCCAAATGTTCTATGACCTCAAATTAGTGTTGCTTGTCCAAGATGGTAGTCTTACGCTGGACGTTGGCAAAGAGCTTGTACTCAAACGCATTAGTGTTCTGAGCGGCGCACCACTCTTAGCAATGCTTGGTTATTTCACGGCAGTATGGTTTTTGATTTTACAACCCATGAAGAGAGGTAACGATTGAGAATGTGGTGTACGCCCAAGTGTTTGGGGAAAGTTTTCACCGTGCAAGAATGACCGAAGTTTTGTAAGTTTGTCTCATCAATTTGTTTTGTTTCACAGATTTCCCATCGTGAATGAATACCCATCGTTTTTATGGAACTGGAACGGCTCTTGTAACACCGTATTTGGCGGATGGTTCCATTGATTTTACCTCGTTAGCAAAACTCATCGAATTTCAAATCTCCGGTGGCGTGGAATACCTTGTCGTTTGTGGTTCAACGGGCGAAAGCGCCACTATGACCGTCGAGGAGGATATTTCCGTCATCCGATTTGCTATCGAAAAGGTCAACAAACGCATACCTGTTGTTGCGGGAACTGGCTCGAACGACACAAAATCGGCAGCTCAGTACCATAAAACGGCACAAACATTAGGTGCAGCCGCTTCATTATCCGTAAGCCCATATTACAACAAGCCCACACCGCGCGGCATGATTGCACACTTCAAGACGATTGCCGATGCGTCAGATCTGCCTATTATCATTTACAACGTGCCGGGCAGGACAGGTTTGAGTATGCCGGTGGACGTGCAATTGCAGCTTGCCGAAGAATGTCCAACCATCATTGCAACAAAAGAAGCCTCTGGCAATCTTGACCAGATGATGGAGATTATCCGCTCCGCTCCGGCTGGATTTGCCGTACTTGCAGGCGACGACTCGCTTGCATTACCCTTGATTGCTTGTGGTGGACTGGGTGTAATCTCTGTGATAAGCAATTATGCTCCTTCGCAGTTTAGCGATTTGGTTCGTGCGGCATTGGCGGGCGATTTTGTGAAGGCACGCGGGCTACAGTACAACTTACTCGAATTGATGAAGTTGAATTTTATCGAATCGAATCCGATTCCGGCAAAAGCTGCCTTGGCGATGATGGGATTGATTCAAGAGCATCTTCGACTTCCACTTGTTCCTATAGGCGAGGCGAACAAAGCCAAACTCAGAGCGGGCTTGGTGGAAGCAGGGATTCTTCCGTAGAACGCACTTTACCACTTGAATCTATGGCGAACAGACGCACACAATCATCGTCCGTAATGACGCAGCGGCAAATTTACCGCATTGTGGATAAATTGGCATCCGGCAAATATGCAAACGAAGTTGAATTACTCACCTCCGTTATGCGAGAAATTGTTGGGCGTGCCGATATTGAAATCACCGGTGGTCGCATCTGGGAATTAGACACAACCGACGATACGTACATTCTCCGGTATCAACACGGTTCGCTTGACGACATTCCCGAAGAGTATAGCATCAACGTCTGCGATTATCCACTTTTTGGGCAGTTAGCGTACAAACGCACCATCATGGAATACGAGACGGATGCTGTGCTGCGCGAACGGGGTGTTCACTTGTATTCGGCAACGGGTGTGGGCGAAATCATCAAGCGCAAAAGTGGAAAATTTTACAAATACGTCCTTGCCTTTAATACCGCAGAACTAAGTGATAAGTTTTACGACGTTATTAATATCATTTCAAGCGCGGTCGGGATTCGTTTGCGTGATTTGGAGCGCCAGCACGAGCATCAAATCCTTGAAAAAGACCTCAATCAAGCATGGGAAATCCAGCGGAGTTTGTTGCCCGACCACGAAACTATTTTTCACGATTATCACATCTTTGGGATTTCCGTGCCAGACCGCGTGGTCGGCGGCGATTATTTTGATTATCTCAAGCCCGCTTCGGATTACGAAAAACGCCTCAGCATTGTTATCAGCGATGCTGCCAGCAAAGGGCTTCCGGCTGCCATTCAAGCACTTTTTGTTTCTGGCGCAGTCCGTATGGGTGTGAGCTTCGACACGAAGATAGCGGCGCTGATTTCTCGGTTGAACACGCTTATCTACGACACCTTCCCCTACGAGCGTTTTGTGACGCTCTTTTATTGCGAACTCACAACGTCGGAAAACGGTTTGGTGCTGTATGCGAATGCCGGTCACAATAGCCCGATTCACTACCGCGCCAAAACGCGAGATTTTTTTATGCTTCCCTCCACCGGCAGCCTATTAGGACTTGTCCCCAACCAACGATTTGGCATTGAAAACATCAACATGCGACATGGCGATGTACTATTGCTCTACACTGACGGCATCGTCGAGGCACAAAACAAAACGGGTAAACTTTTTGGAGAAAGTCGCCTGAAAGGTATTCTCCGCAAGCATCATAAGGAATCTGCCAAGGATATTGCCTATCTCTGCATTGAAGAGGTACAGAAATTTTCTATCGGCGGCGAATATTCGGACGATAAAACTCTTGTTGTTATTAAGCGTGAAGCTCCGACGGAGAATACAAAAGTATTTTCCAAAGCCCCAACGCCACAGCCGTTCGTTCAATTTTGAATGGACTCTGCACAAAAGTTACTGTCCATTGCAAATTATTGATGATAGTGCTGTTTGTCAACCCATCATTTCCCACTCCCAAACCTCTTCCGTGATGACAACGTTATTCAAACTCCGTCGGCTGTTGAGCGCTTTGCTCTTCATGCTGTTATTCGCGTTGCTGTTCTCCAGCTCATGCTTGTTCGCGCAAGCACCAGAGCGCGTGGTGTACGGACGGGTGTGGTTCTCCGACACGTTCTCGCTCTATGACGCGGAGGACGCGGGCGTGGAAATTGAACATAGCGTTCTCAAACGTGACGTATATGTGGAGGCACACTTCAACGCGACCACGCTTGCAGATTTGCAAAAGCGCGGCGTTCGTGTGGATGTGATTGTATCGGATGTTCAGGCGCAAAATCGTGAACGTATTGCCAAAAGCAAAATTTTCCTGCACGATTTTTCTCAGGATAAACGACGCGGTGGTTCAATTGCGGCTCCACGCAACTTCAAACTTGGCTCTATGGGCGGTTTTTATACGCTGGACGAATTAGATGCCGAATTTGCCCGCATGAAAACGCAATTTCCTGACCTTATCACCACGCCGGAGACAATTGGCTCATCCATTGAATCGCGTCCAATCTATGCTTATCGCGTGGGAACCGCTTCTGCGCTGGCTCAAAGGAAACCCGAAATCCTCTACACTGCTGTGCATCACGCCCGCGAGCCGGGAAGCGCGTCCAACCTTGTGTATTTGCTCTGGGATTTGTTTGAGCGCTTTGCCGCAAACGACCCTGAAGCCCAGTATTTGCTCAATAACCGCCAGCTCTACGTTGTACCGATGACCAATCCTGATGGTTATGCGTATAATCAAATAAACAACCCCGAAGGTGGTGGTATGTGGCGTAAAAATCGTCGCCGCAACAGCAACGGCACGGTTGGCGTGGATTTGAACCGCAACTATGGCACTCAGGAATACTGGAGTTCGCCCAACAATGGCTCCAGTACGTCACCCAGCAGCGACACGTATCGAGGCACTGCACCGTTTTCCGAGCCGGAAACGCAGGCGATTCGAGATTTTTGCAATCGCCACGCCTTCAAAACTGCCATCAATTATCATACGTACAGCAACTTGCTGATTTATCCGTATTCCTACACAGAGCGTGAAACGCCGGATTCCACCTACTTTCGAGCGATTTGTGCGGAAATCACAAAGGTGAATAGATATTCTGGTGGACGCGACCTGCAAACCGTTGGCTATTCTGTGCGGGGCGCATCGGACGATTGGATGTACGGCGAAAGTGATGGTCATGGCAAAATCATGACGATGACACCGGAAGTCGGGACAGTAACAGACACGTTCTGGCCCTCCGCAGACCGCATCATTCCCCAAGGCGTTGAGAACCTCAGTACAAATCTGCAAACTGCGTGGAGCGCAGAAACGAACCTGCGTCCGGTGCAAACATTTTTGACAGAAAGCCAGCAAACGGGGAGAACGCGCATCAATATTGAGGTGCAAAACCTCGGCATTGTTCAAGCACGTGAGGAAGCTACGCTCAGAATCACCCCGCTTGTAAAAGGTGTTGATATTGCACTTCCACAACGTGCGCTTAAAAAACTTCGTTCAACGGAATTTCAGCGCGAGATTTTTGATGTGCAAGCAGACTCTACCGTCGCCAATGGCGCACGGATTCCTGTGGAAATCCTCATAACCCAAGAAGGTGTGCCGCGCCGCGACACAGTGCAAATGCAAATATTTCAGCCGGATCGAATAGATTTATTCTCCGGCGATGCCAGCAAATGGGAACTTGGGCGTTGGGGAGTTGTTGCTGACCGCGAGCTTGGAAAATCTGTGCTGACCGATAGCCCGAGCGGGTTGTACCGTATTCGTGATGCTAATTATGTCCGGTATGGCTCGTCCATCAGCTTACGTGGCGTACGTTCGGCAACACTCGAATTTCGCACAAAATGGTCAATAGAAGCAAATTATGACTTTGCCGTTGCCCAAGCTTCTGTTGATAACGGAGTAACGTGGAAATCTCTTCAAAGCTCATTAATGAAGCCCGGACAAGGCGGAGCGCAACCGACCGATGGATTTGGCTTTGACGGTAATTTCCCGCAATGGATTCGTCAGGAATGTTCGCTCGATGAGTTTGTCGGGAAGGATATTATGTTACGATTTGGCGTACTCTCCGACGCAAACGGCGGGCAATTCGACGGCTGGTATTTGAGTGATATTGCGCTTCGCACGTATAAAGATTCTGTTGCAGCGCGTCAAACGATGCTTACCGTTGTCAACGACTTACGGGTGTTGCCAAACGTTGTACTAGGAGAGCGGGAGTTGCAAATCATTGTTCCAACGGCAATGCTGCAATCCGTGCCACAACAGACGCTTACCGTGACAATCTTCAATATGCTCGGACAGCGTGTCTTCACTGATGCCGTGACTATTCAAGATGGAATCGGAGCATTCAGGAATCCCTCGCTGCCGCGTGGTGTTTATCTGGTGATTGTAAGCAATAATACTGTCGGAGGCGGTACGTTAAGCTCGAAACAAACTATTTTAGTAGGCGAAAAATGACGACCAATTTCGACCTTCTCGTGTTCTGGCATGCGCTCTACGTAGCATTTGCGTACAGTTGGCTGGCGTTTGGTGCAACGGCGTATCGCCAGTATATTGACAAATATCGCTTCAAAGATGTAGATTTGATGCAGCTCGGCGAGGATATTTATTATACATACGACCCACTGATGATGTATTGGATCGCTTCGTTCGTCCTATTAGCAATATTATTTTTCTTCATCGGATACATCTGGACGGAGGAAGCCCGCGTTGAGCGCTATGCTGTGCCACTTGGATTTACAATCAACACTGTACAGATAGCCTATCGCATGAAGCAACAACGCTTGCAAATTCGCACGTTTGGGATATTTGGAAGGAAAATTTTCGAGGAAGATTTTCGGCTTATTCGTTATGACCAAATTCACCTTATCGAAGTCGAAAAAGATCCCATCTGGAACATCGTTACATTTTATTACACCGATCCCGCTGCTCACGACGCACGTGAAGTCCATGAATATCCGCGCCGCGTAACGGGTCTTATCCTCCCAAAACTTCTTGTTACGCTCGAACAAAAAACGACCGCAAAGATTTTCACAAAAGGTGAAAAGATTCTTAAAAACCTTTGAGGAAGCGATCAATATTCGGTCTATGTCTGTCCATGACAATCGGAGTGCAAAAGTTTTATCGTTTTTGGAACGTCCCAATTTTTTAATGATGGAGATTTGCGCGGCTCTATTGAGCGTTGAATACTTACTTACTCGAAACGATAGGCAAGCGAGAGTCAGCATTCAATCTGCCGCCCGGGTAAGGAGGCGTTTTTTGTTCATAATTAGATTAGATTGAATCGGAAAAGTTTTTCACTCCAAACTATTCTGTAGACACGTAACAATGACGTTGATGATTTATTTTAATCAATTTTAGAATTATTACGTACGAGCCAGGGGAAGCTCCACAAAAAATGTCGCCTCTTCGCCGTACGTACTCTCACACCAAATGTGTCCTTGTATAAACTCAACTAACCGTTTAACAATCCACAAACCTAATCCTGTTGAAGATTCTCCCGCCATCGGATGAGCCGACAAACGCCCAAACTTGGTGAACAAACGACCCATATCCTCATCACGAATTCCTTGACCTTGATTGGTAATTGCTATACGAACATATTGTTCGAGATGTTCTGTCTTACGGTTCGCGGTTTTTCTTTCAAACCGTTTTCTGGCAGAGGAGATAGACACGGGCGCAATACAAACATTGACTGCTGTGTTCTGATACGAGTACTTCAAAGCATTAGACAATATATTTTCGATAATGCGAGTCAACGAATCTTTGCTGCTCGTAATAAATGCTGTTTCAATATCTGATTTAAAATGGAGTGTGAGATGTTTTGCTGCTGCTTGCTCTTTATGCTCATCAACAACTGTTTGGATAAATTCTACAAGATCCACCCTCTGCTGTGCATCAGTCATAACCATGTTTTCCAATGAACTAACCTCCAGAAATTGGGTTATCATATTTTTCATCCGCATTGTATTGCGTTGTACGGCTTGCAATGCACCCTTGATTTCCAGCAAAGACATCTTGTGCCAATTTCGCTCAATGGATGTTGCCATGAGCATAACACTCGAAAGAGGGTTTTGTAAATCATGGATCATTATTTTTATATCTTCTTCTTGCGAGCCTTGTTGAAGAGCCAATAAGTCATCTCGTTTGTTCTTATGCGCCGGATTTACAACCGCAACACCCAATTCTGGGACTTGTACCAATACCTGCTCTTCGTTCTCATTACTCAAACAATCATCCGATATATCCGTCAAAAGTTCTTGACGTGTAAGACTTTCAATATGCAAGGCATTATCCAACAGGACTGTGATATGCTGAATTCCCTCATAAATGGAAGTAAAGCGTTGATTGATTGCCGCTTCATTTAATTTATCTTTGTAACGCTGAACAATTTCAAGGTTTGTTTGGATAACCGTTAATGGGGTGCGAAATTCGTGTGAGGCGGTTTCAACAAATTTCTGTCGGAAGGAGTCTGTCTTTTTGACTTGTGACCGTAACTGCTCAATTTCGTGCGAAGATTCGCTCAACCGATGCTCCAGATGTCCGATTAACCCCAAGAATTTTTCCTCTGTTTGTTTAAACGAGCTAACATCTTGAAGGGTAGCCATAACAAAGACTACTTCTCCTTGTTCATCAGTAATACGTTTTGCTGACAGAATAACCCAAAGAAGTTCACCAGATTTTGTCCAGTATCGTTTCACTGAACTCGTCTCATTATTTTTATTATTCTTTCGGCTGTCAAAAAACAACTCTTGTTCAAACCGTCGGTCTTCAGGGTGAATCAAATCTATAAGGTTTTTACGTACAATTTCATGGTGACTATACCCTAAAAACTTACATAACGCTGGGTTTGCCACAATAATATCCCCCGTTTGTGGGTGATAAAATAATTGTGGTGTCAGTGCCTCCTCAATCAATGATTTGCATAAAACTTCGGGTTCCACACGCATAAGTAGCCTCTCAAATTGACAAAACTCACCATTATTATATTGTTGGTCTGAAATAAATCCAGCTAACAATGATTTTTTCTTGAATTGGTGTTGTAGTGCAATCGTGGTGCGATATCCTTTTTTTATAGAAAGCGTATCCATGTCGCCCTTCAAAAATAATGAGCGTGTAAATTGTCCTTAGACTTTGTTCTTATCTATTGAAGTTGTAACTGGTCAGGTCTAAAAATTGGCGTTTTTCGATAAATTTCGGCACTTTTCCTGTTGTCATTATTCCAATTTCTCCAAAATTTAGATGATTTTGTAAAAACGGCAATAAGAATCGTAAAAAATTAGGCAATTTTCAGAGTTTATTGTAAATTTTAGCCCATATTTTAACAAAAGAGCAAAACATCTACCTGACCAGTTACAAAAATTGAATATATCAAACACGATGCTTCGTCTATGTTCCGAAGGTTACAGAGGAAAACTATGCGGAAACACCATGTGCCGCATTTTTCATTGTGTTCGATATGAGGGTATATGCAGAAACCCATGCACTTTTTACCTCAGCAGTGAAGTCTTTTCCTAACCCTTGTTCCAATGCCCATAATAAAGACGCACCAACGGTTTCGTAATGCCTTTCCTCTACTTTATACCGTACGTGGCGTTGCCCTAATTCCTCAATAGCAGGAACAATCGTTTCAAGTTGGCGTAAGCTAAACACAACTGTTTTTAGAGTACCCATCAGTTTTTTCTTTTGTTCCGTTATCTCTGCTGGAAAAAGATGTCTGACTGACGGATCAAGCTCAAAGAGACGATTGTAGAATAATGTGGCAGCAGCATCTGAAATATGCAATACCTTGGTAAACGTAGATTGAACAAGCTCAATTTCATTACTTGTCAAAACAATATTATTTGTCGTTGTCATTATAGAGACCTTCGATGAGTGAAAAAAAACAGGAACTTTGTTTTATGTATATCATTACTGCCGTCATTGGTTGCGAACGATGAGTGATAATAAGTTCATTAAATTATGGATTGGTTGGGGATTGATTGGGGCTGCATATTTTGCGTCTGAAACAGCTCCGAGCCTAATGATTCAGCTTCGCTTCGCGTTTTATTTTGAATTGGCTAGCAGCAAGCCTTGCTAATTTTTTCATCATTGCTTGTATGCCTTCCATGCTCCACGCAGTTTCGCCCATTGCTATAGCCGCTCGCTCTGTTATGCCTACGATAGTATTCACGTTGTCGGCGATTCCATTCATAGCCTTGATTTGTTTTTGATTAATATTGGCTATGCAGTCAATAACATGCGACATTGTTTCTACCCGCTCAATAATACGCTGAAGAGAATCTCCGGCTTTCTGCGCCTGCTGTTGCTGTGTGCGAATTGCTAATAATCCATGTTCCATCTCTGCAGTGGCTTCGGATGTTTGGTGCTGTATCTGCTTGATGGTAGTCGTAATTTCTTTCGTCGCTTTTTGTGTACACTCGGCGAGCTTGCGGATTTCATCAGCAACCACTGTGAAGCCGCGTCCATGCTCACCAGCCCGTGCTGCTTCTATGGCAGCATTCAATGCAATAAGGTTTGTTCTGTCTGCTACTTCGGCAATCATGGTAGTCGTGTCTCCAATTGCTTGACTGCTTTTTTTCAATAAAGCAATAATGTCGGCAACAGAAGTAATCGTCAAGGCAATGCGTTGAATGCCATTGATTGTTTCATTCACAATGGTTCCGCTTGCGGTGGCTTCCCGCTGTGCCTGAGTAGCTTCCTCAACAGCAACGGTCATCTGTTCGGTGCTTGTGACCATGATTGCTTGCGTTGCTTTAATTGATTCAACAATAAGTTGCGTCTGCTTAGTTGTTTGTGTGAGCATTGTTTCCGACAGATCTTCAGCACGCTGCGTGACCTTGACGGTTGCTTGAAGCGCGTTTGCCGATGTCTCTTGTACTGATGTAGCAAACGACACTATTTTTTGCACAACTTGATCAAATCCTCCGTAGAGCGGACGAATATTGTCTGTTACTGCTCCAGATGTCCGAACATTCACATTACCAGAAGCAAAATGTTCCATATCTGCCAATATCATAGCGACATCATGCTCTATCATCTGCCGCAATTCCTGTGAAGCATCTAATATTGCTTTTTCTTGAGTTTGTACGGACGTTCGTTCCTCAAGAATGAGCATTATCATTTCGTCTATTGTGTTTTGTAGCGTTTCTCGTTTAGTCTTAAATTTCTGCTGCTCTTGTTCTTTGCTGACCAACGTCTTCAACACAACGTAAAGAAGACTTAGTTCAAGGAAATAATGCAATGGCGTATAAAACACTGCCGCAACGCTCACAAAAAGCGTTGGAAGCGCCAGCCACATTGTCAATGATAGTAGGAATGCCTTGTGTTGATAGAAATATGGGAGGAATCGGTTTTTATTGTGGAGCGCAAACTGCTGCAATCGGCTCGACATAATCATCTGCCAGTTTTTTTTTGGTTGTTGCATGTCAGAATCGGTAGTCGTACTTTGCAAATGGATATGGCGAAACATGGTCATAATGCTACCCTCTATCTAATCCAATGTGATATAAATTCTTATCCTTTGTCGTCTGTTAGTCGGTTTGTTTCAATACGTTCAATAAAATCGGCTTTATGTGTTCTTGATATAGCCAATATCTCATCATTCGACATGCGGACAATTCCCTCTTTACCATCGTGCTCCCATTGAGCTATGTGGTGTCTATTGATGATGTGCGAACGGTGAATACGCATGAAATCCCCTGTTGGAAGCCATTGCTCCCATTCCGCTAATGTGTGGATAGAAAGAAGCGTGGTGTGGTTGTGTAGTGCTACTCTGGTATAGCCATAGTGTGAAGAGCAGGAAATAATATCTGTCAAATACGTGGTGAAATTGCCTTTTGTTGATTTGATGATAATAGATGTTGGGAGCGCGATGCGGTGCTGTTGTTCTTCAAGTTGTTGTTTGTATTCCCGTATTTCTTTGAGCAGGCGCAATGTTGCGCGGGCACGTTCTACCGCGCTGGTCAGTTTTTCTACGTCGAAGGGTTTCAGAAGATAACCTTTCGAGCCGTAATCAAATGCCTCGATAGCGTACTGACTATACGAACTCATCATAATTACTGCGAACACGTTCTCGTTAAACGCATTCAGCACTTCAAAACCAGTCGTGTCAGTGAGTTGAACATCCATAAACACAATATCAGGCTGATGTTCATACAAAAGACGGACGGCATCATGAAATGCTGCTGCCTCGCCCACAATCGCTATATCAGGAGAATATTCCTTTAGCAATAGGGCAAGGGTTTTTCTGACCATCTCGTCATCGTCTATAATGACTGTTCGCAGCATGAGTTTTTGAGAAAGACCGTGTGGCACAAATTTCTATGGCTGTCAAGTATTGAAGTTTAGATAATCATTCCATCTGTTTACAAACTTAGCCTATTGTTGTTGTTAGAACAATCGGCTTGTGCCGAACCGTCCTTTTTTTCGGCTGAGTCGCCGTGGACGTTGGTAATATATAGATATTATTTCCGTTCAATTTTCCTATTATTGTGCCGTTACTTTAAGATAGAGAGTGCTTGACCGACGAGAAGTCAAAAGTGCTACGAAAGATATGGACATATTTAATAATGACCCCATCAACATTATTATGAATTATTATGAGAAAACGCGGTTTGTACACAGACCACTCTTTGGTTTATATTGTACTAATATGTATGAGTCTGATTCTTTACGTCGTGCCACTAAAAGGGCAACAGGCAACGGTAGATTCGCTCGAAACTATCGTACGCCAGTACACTACATCGGGAAAAACGGATACTGTGCTTGTAAAATCGTTAAATGAGCTTGCAACAGTAGTAATTCGAAGCAATATTGAACAATCGTTTTTATATGCTAAACATGCTCAAGAGGTGGCATCAGAGATACAATACAAAGAAGGGATTGCCTTGTCTTCTATCAACATGGGGATTGCTTTGTGGAAACAGGGTAAACACGCTTTAGCGCTCGAAGCAGATATAAAAGCATTAACAGCCTATCAAGAGCTTGGCAATAAGCGCGGAATAGCAAAAGCGCTTAATAGTATCGGAATCGTTCATGATACCCAACATCAACCAGAATTAGCCTTACGATATTACAATGATGCCTTAAAAATAGCACAAGAGATAGGGGATAAACAAGCGCAAGCATACTCACTGACCAACATGGGAGCGCTTTCCGCTGATCAGGGCAAGTATGAACAAGCGCTGCAATATCATCTGCAAGGATTGAAAATAAAAAAAGAATTGGGTAATCAAAAGCGAATTTGGTCGTCAATGGCGGGCATAGGTGCTGTGTACGCACTCCAGAAAAAATATACTCTCGCATTGGAATACGAGTCGGAAGCGCTTCAGATTTGTCAAAAGATAGGAGACAAAGAAGGAGAAGCGATGACTCTGTTGAACATTGCTGATATTAATAATAAAATAGGGAATGCTCACCGTGCCATAGAAATTGCTCAACAATCGTTCGTGATAGTGGACAAAGAAAATCTACGGCTGCTAAAACAAGAAGCACTTCTCACACTTTCTCAAAGCTACGACTCGTTACGGAATGAAAAAATGGCGTTTGCCTATTACAAACAGTACATTGTCGTACGCGATTCAATTTTCAGTGAAGAGAACAATCAAAAGATTGCTAAAATTCAAGTTGAATATGAAACAACGGAAAAAGAGCGTCAAATTCAATTGCTCGAACAAAACCAAAAACTACAGGTGGTCTGGCGCAATGCGCTTATTATTGGGGTAATCTTGTTGATAGCAGTGCTGATATTGCTCTTCAATCGTTATCGCATCAAACAACGTTCGGAAAAAGTGCTGGTAGAAAAAAATTCAGCCCTTTCAGAAGCCAATGCCGAAATCTTGCAACAACAACAAACACTGACCGAGCAGTCGCAGAGCATACAGCTTACCAATACTCAACTACAAGAGACTATTTTTCAGTCGCAAAGCACAAACCATGAACTGGAAGAAGCAAATGAAATCAAGATGAAGTTTCTTCATATCGCCTCGCACGACATCAAAGACCTTCTTTCGACCTTGACTGAAGTTTCAGAATCCTTTCATCATCCCGAATCAGATCATCCTGCAAACCAGCAGCGGCTCGACGCACTCGTTCAATCAACACAAAATATGCACGCTGTGGTGATTGATGTGCTTCAAACCAATGCCAAATTGGAAGCAGAAAACGAAGTAAAAGTCAAACTGTTGAGCATTGCCGCTCACGACCTTAAAAATCCCCTCACGACGATTCTGGGTGTAGCTCGGCTGTTGCAAGGCGAGAGATTAACAACGCCGGACGCACCGAAAATGATAGAGATGATCGTCAAATCCGCCCAGAATATGTATAGCCTTATTGCAGAGTTGTTGGATCAGGCAGCGATTCAACTTGGAAAAGTCGAATTGCACCAACGCCCTGTCAACATTGCCGATCTCTGTGCTGACGTGATTGCGACGTATCAACACCATACCATTCGTAAGCGACAACAAATTGAGGTTTCGTTTGATGGTATGTGCATTGTCTATGGTGATTGGAAACGCTTAACACAAGTAGTTGACAATCTAATCAGTAATGCGGTAAAATATTCCCTCTACGACACAATCATCCATGTTCGGTTACAGGCAACGAATACGATAGTTCGTTTAGAAGTACAGGACGAAGGACCGGGTTTGACGGACGATGACAAACAGAAACTTTTCGGATTTTTCCAGCGGCTTTCTGCTAAACCAACAGGTGGCGAATCCTCGAACGGCGTGGGATTATCGAGCATAAAGCATATAGTGGAGCTTCACGGCGGGTACGTGTGGGCGGAAAGCGAGTATGGAGAGGGCAGCACGTTTATCGTCACGCTGCCAAGGCTATTGCAGCCTTCGGACATGGAAGCTCTGGAATCATAGACGTGATCTGTGATTCCAGAGTTTGGTTTTATAGTCATAATTACGTATCTAATTTATAGCTTTATCTCGGCAACATTATGATTCAACGATGCTTTTTCGTCCTGCTCTTGCTTGTTTGTGTAGGAACCGCACACGCGCAACATCGTGATGGGGCAAAATAGCAAAAAAATCATTGGGGATTCACTTTCCCGTCTGTGTAGCGGCGGTTAGTCTGATAGATCAAGGCACGTGGACTCTCTGTGAATCGGCACTGAAGTGCGGAATTTATTCCGCGCATCAAGATTTTACGCTACGGCTATGCGAAATAAATTTCGCACTCCAGCCTCTTTGCAAAAGCCCCCGTTGTTCTTTCATAAACAAAGCCGTATTTTTCAGTGCTTGATGATATAGCCGTGAATCTACGCGCTATTGCCCAAGATTTTTTATTGTCACTCACTCGCATTTATGAACGCTGAAACTATTGCAGAAATACAATCCTACCTCGCTACAGTCAAACAAGCAAACAGTGAATTAGCAAAAAAAGAACGATTCAAATCCCTTTTGGAACGGCTTTTTTCAGGCGACAGCCGTGCAAAAACGGTGATTGACCAGATGAGTGTTGGCGCAGAGCGCACTATTGCCAACATACCGTTTGCAGACATTCGCGGTAATCGTGACGGCTCCAAATCTGGCAGAGCAGACACTCAATACAACAATGTCATCATTGAGTTTGAGCGCGATATTAGCCGTAATGCCAACGCACGACACGCCCAAGAACAACTTGCAGAATACGTGCAGGGTAATTGGCATTCGGGCGAAACGTACGATTTTACGCTTATAGCCACCGATTGTGTGCGCTGGAAAATATTTGCGCCGAATTACGAACATTTGCTCACGAACCTCAACAGCATTAGTGCCGATGCACTCAAGGAAGTAACTTCCTTCACGCTCACCAGCGACAACGCCCCTGAGTTTTTTTACTTCCTTGACCGCTTCCTTTTTCGTACCGAGCTCCAACGCGCCACGCTCGAAGCCGTCACGATTGATTTTGGCGAATCTTCCGGTGTGTTTTTGACCTCAATGCGTGCAATGGAAACGCTTGTGAAAGATTTGCTCACCCAGTCCCATTTGCAAGTCGCCTACGACCAATGGCTCAAATTTCTGAGCGTTGCCTACGGCTCGTTCGATGATTCGGACGAGCGCAAACGGATGTTTTTTGTCCACACGTATTTGAGCGTGTTTGCGAAAATTCTTGCGTACCGTGTGTTGTCCCAGAACCCGCACATTGAAGGCTCTGTACTCCAGGAAGTCATCAAAGGCACGGCATTTGAATCGCTGATGGTGCGGCAGTTTGTGGAAGATGATTTTTTTCATTGGATTGCCGATCCTGCATATTTTCAACGCTTGAAACCCGTTTTTCGCGCCATTACGAGCAAAATTGAGCAGTACGATTTTTCGGACGTGCGCGAAGATATTTTGAAGGGCGTGTATCAAGAACTGATTGACCTCGAAACCCGCCACGCACTCGGCGAGTATTATACTCCAGACTGGCTCTGCGAGAGGATTCTGTCCGCTTTACCCGTCAAAAAATACAGTCACATTCTTGACCCCGCCTGCGGAAGCGGCTCGTTTTTGCGTGCGGCGCTCGCCCATTTGCGTACGGCGTTCCCAGAGAGTTCCGCAGCCGAACTTGCCAAACAAGTTGTGGGCATTGATATTCACCCGCTTTCGGTGCAAATCGCCAAAACGACTATGGTGCTTGCCCTTGGCGACCTGCTCCACAAGGCGCATGAACCCATCACGTTGAGCGTTTACCTCGCTAATTCCTTGCTCGTTGCCGAAGGAACGATGAATTTGTACGAAAGCGAGTTTTTCAATATTCATATTGACGAAACACCCTGCTCGGTGGATGTGCGGATTTTTAACGAACCCGATGAATTTGATGCCGCAATTGACCTCTGCGATTTCTTTGCACACAAAACGCAGAACCTCGACCCAACAACCTTTGCAGCCTTTGCAACGCATCTTCGCGCCCGTGCGTTTAAGTACGACCAACCAGAAAGCATCACGAAAAGTTATTACGACCTCTATCGCGCTTTCAAGGAAGCCAAAGAGCAAAACCGCGATAGCATCTGGAAATTTATCCTGCAAAACAGCTATAAACCGCTTTTTCTGCGTGAACAGTTCGACATCGTTGTCGGCAACCCGCCGTGGCTCACCTACGCGGGCGTGAGCAATGCTACATATCAAAGCCTCCTAAGCGAATTGGCAACCAAATATCACCTTCTGCCCAAGAGCAAAGCAAATAAGCCGCATTTAGAAATAGCCGCCATCTTCCTGGCTCATGCGGCATCGTATTTTTTAAAAACAGGCGGAATCCTTGCCTTCGTACTCCCACGTGCATTCCTCACCGCCGACCAGCATGACAACACGCGCTCCGGCGAGACATTAGGGTTCAAAATCACGGAAGTGTGGGATTTGGACGTGCAGCCGCTTTTTCGTGTGCCGTCTTGCGTGATTGTGGCTGAAGAAGCACGTGAAATCTGGGCGGGCGGGCGGGCAATTTCTTCCAAAGAGGGAACGGCAGGTTTTTTGGCAACCGGACGGCTACGAACGCCGCATCTGCACTGGAACGAGGCGCAACGCACGGTGAATTTTGAGCCAACACGTTGGTTTTATTCCCAACTTTCGGGCGCAACCAAAAAACGCAGCGCCTTGACAAATACACGTTCCAACTCCAAAGCAAAAGAAAGCCATTATGCGCCGCTGTTCAAACAAGGCGCAACCATTATCCCCCGCAGCTTTTATTTTGTGGAGTCCGACCGCCGCGACACAAGCGGCAGTGCGCTCCCGCTGCCGCCCGATGCGGAATTGCGCGGGCGTAAACTCCCTTTCAAAACCAGCACAACTATTTTGCGCGATGCTAAAGAGCCGTGGAAATCACTGACGCTTGCAAGCACGGTCAGCACTGATTATTTGTTCCGCACGGCGATTGCAAAAAATATTCTTCCCTTCGCACTCGTGAATCCGTTGCTTGTGCTGCTGCCTGTATCGGTGAACAAAACAGCAACAACTGATGGAGTTTCAAAAAAAATTGAACTTCTCACCGCCAAGCAGATGGTTGACGAGCACAGCGATTTCGAGACCGCCAAGTGGTTCCGCAGCGCCGAAGAACTGTGGGATAAACATAAAACCGAGCGCAATAAACAGGAAGATGTACGTTTATGCGATTATGTGAATTGGCAACACAAACTCACCGACCAAAACCTGAACACGCGGTATCTTGTGCTGTACACGGCATCGGCGCAGGACGCAAGCGCGGTTGTGGTGGATAGACAGGATTTTGACGTAGAGTTTGTTATAGATTCGACAACCTACTGGTTTGCTACAGACAGCGTGGAAGAGGCGTGGTATCTGACGTGTTATTTGAATTGTGGTTTTACAAACCACGCTATCAAGGAATTTCAGGCGCGGGGTTTGTTTGGAGCACGTCATGTTCACAAAAAGATATTGGAGTTGCCATTGCCGCAGTTCAACGCCGCAAAAGCAGAACACAGATGGCTTGCAGAGCTTGGGCGGCTTTGCGCTGCAAAAGCGCTCGACCACTTAGGCGACACAGGCACGATGGATTTGGACGCACGTACGCTTGGTCGGCTCCGAAGCACGGTGCGGGCGGTGCTTGCCGACGAACTCCGCGAAATGGATGCGCTGGTGGAAGCCCTTTTGACACAGAAACGCCCTAAGTCTTGATGATACAATACCGTGTTGAAGTCCGAACGGAAATAGACTGAGTGTTTTTTTGCAATCCATAAAGAGTGTTTGAAACCTCATCAATATCGCATCAATGCTTGCCCCTCACCCAAACCCTCTCCCCTCGAAGACGTGGCAGGCGAGGGCTTACCGAGGGCTTACCGATGGCTTTATTTTTTACTTTCTCTCCCTCTGGGGGCGAATTGAGGTAAGAGCTATCAAGAGTTTTCAAACAGTTTCTTAATTCCAAGCAGATACTCTGCCATTGGGTAATGCTTTGGGGAAGGCGTTTGCCACCGAAAGAGCGTTTGTGTGGGAATTGTGGGGTTTGTGCTGTGGCAGACCAAAATATGCTCGTCGTTCGGCAGAGTAATCGTCAGCAGCATCAGTGTTCTTCGACAACGTAAAATGCTCCAAATTGCGTTGTACTTCTTCCATCGAGCGTTGAAGTTCACCAGCGATGCCTGCCAGACGCTTGATATTGTCCTCGGATTGCATCACGACCGTTGCTATAGTTTGAACGTTTGCACTTACCTTTTCGCTCATGAGCTTTTGCTCTTTGCTGCTTGCCTGAATTTGCGAAATTGCGGATGACACTTGCAGTGCGTCGTTCAAAATTTCCTCAAATGTGTAGGTAATACCTTGCGTCAATTCTATGCCGTTTTGAACCGTTTGGCGGGCAAGCGTCATGGATTCATCTGCCTTGTGTGCTTCTTGTTGTACGTTGCGAATAGTTACTGTGATTTCCTTTGTGGCTTCTGCCGTGCGGTCAGCGAGTTTTTTTACTTCGTCGGCAACGACGGCAAAACCACGACCGTGTTCACCTGCACGAGCCGCTTCGATAGAAGCATTCAAGGCAAGCATGTTCGTTTGATCTGCAATCTCGCGGATGGTGCTAACAACCTCATCAATTTTCTCTATGCGGTTCGTGAGCGATGCTATCTGGCGCTCCATCTGGCGTGTTGCCTCCACAATAGATTGGATGCCATGTGTTGTGTGTTCTACCGTTGCAACGCCCTTCTTCGCATTCTCCCGCGCTTGTGTGGCGTAGATGGAAACAACATTGACGCTATCCATTGCTTGCGAAGTCATAGCCGCCATTTCCTCAACGAGCCGTGCGGTGTTGGAGGTTTGCTGTGTTTGTTCTTTCGCTCCAGCATTCAACTCGTTGGTGTCGTTCGTTATTGTCATGCCTGCCGCTGCCGTCTGAGATACTGCCGTCGCAACACTGCTCATCACCTGTTCAATATCGTCAATCGCCCTATTAAAACCGTGGTAAAGCCGGAGAATATCGCCTTGTTCATCGTGATGTTGCGTTTGCAAGCGGGTGGTCAAATCGCCGTTGGCAAAGCGTTCAATGGAGGAAAGCATGGTCTCGACGCTCTTGGAAAGATATAATTTGTCACGCAGCATGGTTTGTACAGCATCGTGAACTTTCTGCTCGACACCCTGCTTTTCGATATGGAGTTCTTCGGTAATCACGCGGATGCTCTCGACCATAAGGTTAAATGACAACGCTAAATGGCTGATTTCATCCCGTGTGTGGACATCAATCACCGCCGAAAAATCGCCCTGCGAAACACGGTCTGCACCGTGAGCCAGCGCCACAACCGGATTAGAGATGTTACGCGCTGTGCGAACGGCTATCCACAAGGCAAGAATAGGCGCTATAAGCAGCACCATAAGCGATATCGAGCGATACGTAGTGGCAGTCGATTCTTTCTGTTGCACCATCGTGCCGATAACAAGATTAATTTGCTCAAAATCCTTGTGCGACTGCGTGTCAAGCGCGTCAATGTTCTTGAATAAACCAACCAATATCGCAAAGTTTTTGAGGTAATTTTCGGAAAGCACGGTAATCTCTTCCTTTGTTGCTTGGGGAAGTGGCGCACGAGCAGATGCCGCACGGAGGTCTTCAATCGTGTGCTGTACCGCCGTCACGTATTTGTCTTGACGGCGTAAAATAAAGTCCTTTTCGTTGCGCCGTGCTTGGAGCAAAGCATTCATCATTTCATGTTGACCAGCACGTTCAACGATATTCTCAATGCTGTGAACGCTTTTGCGGAATGCTCCCTCCGCGCCCGAGTTTTCGTTCAAACCCCGCTCTTGCATTGTTGCGACGATAGTTTTTACGTGCTGACGGTACTCGTTGATGTAACTTTGCAGCGCCCGCCCGTTGTTGTCCTGTTGATATGGTTGCAGGACGGAATCGCACGCCATTACAGCTTCATTAAAACGCTGGATTTCAATCATAGAGCGGTTGACAAGGAAATCGCGCTCATGACGATGGGCTTTGAGGACAAACACGTTTAGATTACGAACATCATCGCGCTCGCCGTAAGCAGCGATTTCAAGACGCAAGAATACAAGAACCAAACCGCAGAGCGCAAGAATTAAACACGCTAAACCTAATAATTTTTTGAACAGCGTGATTTTTCCAGTGTTAGAGTATGTACTTTTGAGTGCGGCAGTAGGAAAGGACTTCATACAATAGTTGTGACCATGACTAAATGTTGATGATGGACACAAATTACGGTTGTCATATTACGTGGATATTACGTAAGGCATTACCAATAAGAAATACGTTACTCAATCGTTATTTTTCCATCACCAAACCGATACCATGAAATATTCTTGTCTCAGCACGAAAAAGAAGTAAATTTGCAAAGGATGACGATATACCAACGCTACGGATAGTGATGATATTGAACCACAAATATATCGAAGCACTCAAACAGCTGTTGCAAACGGGGATGGAACGCGCAGCCTCTATTATCAATGATGGTACTCAAAGTACGATAGCCCTTACTATTGGCTCCGTTCGTGTGTTTTCGCAACATGAAATGGCAAACTATCTTGAGCCAGAACGCCAGTATCGGGCATCGGTCGTGGAGGTTGATTTTTCGGAGGCAATCTCTGGCAAGGCGTTCCTTGTGTTTTCCGTTGACCGCGCCGCAAAGTTTGCTCTGTTATTGCTCAACGACGATGAGGGCGCGACGGACATGGACGCTATTCGCAATAGTGTTTTTCTGGAAATTGGCAATATCCTCCTCAATGGAATAATGGAGGTTCTTGCTGAACACGGCGGCGAGCTACGCTATTCCGTACCAACGTATTTCGAGACCATTTCCGACGAGCTTATTACGCTTCGCACACTTACGGCAAATGATGTGATAGTGCTTTCAGAGGTGTGTTGCTCCATTGCAAACCAATACACGGTTTGTGGGAGTATCATCATGCTTTTAAAACCTCAGGCGTTGATGACCGTATTATCCTCCGTTCAATCGGGAACGGCTGTCTAACGACTCTCTGTGTACGATACTCTTGAACCTTGCACACATACTTGTGACGTATGCTTCTTCCCTCATTGTTATTGCTTGACCAGATGCCTATCGGCACGATTGTTCTACGGAACGATTTTACCGTTGTGCATTGGAATACCTGTATGGAGCATTGGTCGGGCATTGCACGGCATGAGATTTTGGGAATGGATATCCGTCAACGCTTTCCCCAGTTGACCAATATGAAGTACAAACGCCGTTTGGAACAAGTTTTTATGCGTGGTTTGCCCGCGGTATTTTCCTCACATCTTCACAAGCACATTATTCCCTGCCAACTACCGAGTGGCTCGCTTCGCGTTCAACACACAACCGTTACACCGCTCAAAAACCCCAACGAACTGGGCTTTTATGCGCTGTTTTCCATTCAAGACATTACCGACCTCACCAAACAAGCGCTCAAGTACCAGCATATGCGCGACCGTGCTTTGCGCGAAGCAGAGGAACGCGCTCGTGTGGAAGCAACAGTGCGAATGCTGAATGAAGAACTTGAGCATCGTGTTGCTGAACGAACGCTCCAAGTGCAAGAAATGAACGAAGAGCTTACCCGCGAAATTGCGGAAAAAAAGCAAGCAGAACAGGCATTACACGAAAGTGAACAACTTTTATCGCTTATTTTTGACACGGTGAACGTTGGTTTATCCGTCGTGAACGAACAAGGTGAATACGTTCGTGTCAACCAAGCATACGCCCGAATTATCGGCTACGAATCACCCACAGAGCTTATCGGGCTGCCATTTACCGTCATGTATCCTCCACAAGAACATGCGGAATCCATCGAACGACTGAGTGAGTTGTTGGGCAATTCAATGATGGAAGAAATCATGGGCGAGCGCGTGGTGACGACCAAAAAGTTGGATAGAGTGGATATATTTTTCACGACGACAAAATTTGCGACCGAACAAAACGCGAAGTTTGCTATTACTGCCATCACCGACGTGAGCATCCTGAAACGTGCGGAAAACGAGATTCGTGCGTCGCTACAAAAAGAGAAAGAATTGAACGAACTCAAATCACACTTTGTATCGTTAGTTTCGCACGAGTTCCGTACGCCAATGACGATTATTCTTTCGTCGTCGGAACTGCTGCAAAATGCCGTGAATCTGAGCGAGGAAAAGCGGAAGAATTTCTTCTCCCGAATCGAAAGTAGCATTCAGCGCATGACGGAGCTTTTGGAGGACGTGTTGTTTATCGAACGTTCTGGAACCGAAGGTATTGCCTTCCGTCCTCATAACGTCGAGCTTGCGGAGTTGTGCGCTCAGATTATAGACGAAGCCTGTACAGCCTTTGCTGCCAACCGCGGAGCAGAGCGGACGGTGAATTTTATCTTTCACGACCCTTTGTCAGCGTGTAAAACGCCCTATCTGGATGAACAATTAATTCGCTACATTTTGCTGAATTTATTGCTCAACGCTTTCAAATATTCACCTATTGATACGGATATAGTGTTCGACGTTATCTGCACCGACACGCATATCGCTTTTCGTGTGCAAGACAAAGGCATTGGCATTCCTGAAGAAGACCTGCCGAAAATCTTTGATTTATTCCATCGTGGTAAAAACACAGGGCTTGCGCCCGGCACTGGTTTGGGGCTAGCTATTGTGAAACGCTCGGTGGACGCGCACGGTGGGTTGATAGAATGCCAGAGCGAAGTCGGCAGCGGAACAACATTCACCGTGCAAATTCCGCGTATGTCAGCACCCATCAGCGCTTGATCTTCGCCCTATATGAAGTTATGATGATGGCTTAGAAACGGTGAGTTCGGTCAATGTGTAGGGTTGAATCGTCGGTAATATCTCAAGTAAATGCGGCACAAGCGGCAAAATATGTTCCAAACGATTGCTGACTGTTACCAACGTCACAACAGCAATAGCAAATGTAATCATGTTTTGTTGGTAGCGCATATTGCTATCTACTGTCAGAAATACGTCAAATTCTTGTGCAGTCAGAGCAAGCAGTTTGCCGTTTTTGCTACCGCTCCATTGCATTTCACGCACAGTACGAACGTGATGCTCAGATAGTTCTTGACCGAGTACGCGCGGCAGACATTCGTCCAATAAAATTCTCATACTGCCTCTGCGCCAACCTCTTTTGTGGCAATGGAATTCAGCATGGAGCGTTGCGCTTCCTCCAAAAGCTCAACAGCATGGTTGCGGTGAACACTAGGAAAATGGTCAAGAAACCGCTCTAACGGGTCGCCCGCTTCTATATAGTCAAAAAGCGTTTGTATTGGGACTCGTGTTCCCGAAAATACTGGCGTTCCCCCCAGAATTTCTGGGTCAATAGTAATAAGATTGTAAGCTGTCATGATTACATCTTCCTCATCCTAATGTGACCGTTGATAATGCCTCAGTGTCCCAAATATACACAGATTTATCATGTTCATCGAAGTAAGCTCACGATTTTTTTTGCAATCCTCTTTTTTGCACCCATTATGCAAAATTCCCATTCTCTCGACACCCAAGCAATCCACGCCGGACGCGGCATAGACCCAAGCACCGGCGCGGTGACGCAACCCATCGTGCTTTCCACCACGTTTGAGCGCGAGCCGGACGGCAGTTTTGCTTCCGGCTATATCTACATCCGCGAAAACAACCCGAATCGTCAGTCGTTAGAGACCTGTTTGGCGCAGTTGGAGGGCGGCGCAGGTGCAGTATGTTTTTCGTCTGGTATGGCATCGGCAATGAGTATTCTGCATTCCCTCAGCCCGGGCGACCACGTGGTTGCGCCGAACGAGATGTATTACGCCATCAAAACGCTCATCAAACAGTTTTACGGTCGCTGGGGTTTGCAATCAACATTTGTGGACATGACCGACTTAAACGCCGTGCAAAGCGCCGTCCAGCCGAATACGAAGCTGCTTTGGACGGAAACACCGTGCAATCCAACCGTAAAACTCACCGACCTCGCGGCGGTTTCAACCATCGCCCACAATGCCGGTGCGCTTTGCGTGTGCGATAACACGTGGGCTCCGCTCGTGCAGCGACCGTTGGAGCTTGGCTGCGACCTTGTGATGCACTCATCCACGAAATATTTTGGCGGTCATAGCGATGCGATGGGTGGCGTGGTGATTGCGAAGCAGAAGGATGTTTTTTTCGAGCAGATTGAGTTATTCCAACATCTTGGCGGTGCGGTTCCTTCACCGTTTGATTCGTGGCTGATTTTGCGGAGCGTATCAACGTTGCCCCACAGAATGCGTGTTCACTGCGAAAACGCTATGAAAGTCGCTTCATTCCTTGCGTCACACCCGAAGATTGCGCGAGTGCATTATCCGGGTTTGAAGGACAATCCTTATCACGACCTCGCATGCAAGCAAATGAACGGTCTTGGGGAGCGGAGTTTTGGCGGGATGGTTTCGATAGAGCTTCATGCCGATGCTGGGCGCGGCGCACAAGAAGCGATGGATATGGCGGCACGGCTGACGCTTTTTACGCGGGCAACGAGTTTAGGCGGTGTAGAAAGCCTCGTGGAACACCGTGCTTCGATTGAAGGCGTGGATTCGCCCACGCCGCAAAGCCTGTTGCGGCTCTCCATTGGCTTGGAAAGCGCTGATGACCTGATTGCGGATTTGGCGCAAGCACTCGGATACCATTGAATGACGATTATTTTTCGGTTCCCAAATCTTCCATTTTCAGGATAGGATGAATTTCCCACGCCGTTGCCCGCCACGGATGGCTAAAACCGCTATTGCCGCCGCGTACTATCGTTGTGCCAATGTCTTCACCGCTTCGGCTGTGCGACGCATCCCAAAACAAATACCCCGTCACACGGATTTTATGCGGCTTCGAGCCGGTCGGATGGTATTGTAAGCGGGGTGGATCGCCCGTGCGAATGAACGCTGCAAGTTTTTGCAAGCGTATGCCACTTGCCCAAAGCGCTTGTTCGGTGTGGGGCGTGGTTTCGGCTATGATGGACGTTGGGTCGCCGATGCGAGGATAATGGCCGAGCGGCGCGGCAAGCAGCTCCAAATGCCAATCGTGAAACTCCGCGCTGTTGCTATTGCACGATTCCGGTGGTCCGGGGTAGGTCATCACCAAATAACCCGTAACCGAGACTAATTGCCGTTCGTAGGGAACCAGCTTTTTCGCAAGAGAATCACGTTGCACGTCGGAGAATTTTGCGTCGAAGGGGTTGAGGTTTAGCCCTATTTCAGCGCTATAGCGGTTTGTGGTGTTCACATACTGCTCAAACGTCCAATCTTGCACATCCTTGCGAGCCTCTTCCGTGCTAAGGTCGCGCCAAGGACGGTTTTTCTGGCGATTCCTGTTAGCGTGAAAAGCGTTGCGTGCTGTGCCCTCCAGCCGATCACGTCCTTCCCAGCCAGAAAGATCGAGATTCCGTAAATCGGGTAACGCCTGTAACGACGGCGCTTTGAGCGAAAGTTTGAGTGAATCTGCCGTTTGAATATTGGGTTGAGCGAACAGCTGAAAACTCGGAAAGAGCAGGGCTGCGAGGGTGACAAAAGCTAAAGAAAGACTCATAGAGGTACAATAAAAAAAGATTACACTGCTAAGACATTTAAGTTTAGATAACTTTGACTACCCTCAAGCGCATCACCCCTCTGCAAGCCGCCACGAAGACGTGTTGCGTCTTGCTTCTCCCCTTATAAGGGGAGATTGAGTGGGGTTCTTGGGCGTAAGGTTTGATGCGGTTTTCAGGAATTTATCTA
>JANYIG010000140.1 GCA_025358765.1 Candidatus Kapaibacterium sp. | reverse complement strand
GTATAGCGATTATCAACAAACTCTTGAAACAGGTTTTTGCATTGGTCAAATCAGGGCAGCACTTCGTCAGCGGCTATTTACCGGCGTTGCCCGCTCATGCGCCGAAAAAAAATCTTGCTTGTTAAGACAGTTCATTCCAGTTCTCCAGCTGGAATCCATATAAACTACAGAGAATCTTGCTTGATTGCTATGGATGCCAACCAGTTTACCCCAGCGAAGGCTGGGGTTGGCATGACGGTCCATAGTTCATAGCCGCAATTTTTCTTCCTAAAAACTGGCTTTTCCAACTGAAACCAATGAGAACCTAATTTATCGCACCTTCATGGAATTGAAACCCTAATTGCGTAATTATTTCTTCTAATTTAGGCGATATTTAAAACCTCAAAAGAATGTACAGCGCGGAATTTCGACCACATCTAATGGGAACAAAAAAGATTTTTTTTCGCTTTTGTAAACCTGCATAAAACGTCGAAAAATCTCGTATCTTCGAGAAATGAGGACAATAAATAGTTGTTTTTTACCTGTTCGTACAAAAGGAAATTTTTATGAGCCAGATTGAAACTATAGCGTCGCGCAAATGGGTCTATCTTTTTGAAGAAGGTAACAAAGACATGAAAACATTGTTGGGCGGTAAGGGCGCAAATGTCGCAGAAATGCGGGCGGTGGGTTTGCCCGTGCCACCCGGGTTTACGATTACGACAGAAGCCTGCAACGAATATTACCACAACGAACGACAAATGCTGCCCGGGCTGCGTGAACAGACACTCGAAGCACTCAAACACGTCGAAAAACTGACGGGTAAAACCTTGGGCGACAAAACTAATCCTCTGCTTGTATCGGTGCGCTCCGGCTCGCCACTTTCTATGCCGGGTATGATGGATACTGTACTCAATTTGGGTTTGAATGATGACACTGTCGAAGGGCTTGCCACACAAACAGGTAATCGTTGGTTTGCGCTTGATGCGTATCGGCGATTTATTTCAATGTTTGGACGCATTGTACTCGGTGTGGATGAAGAAAAATTCAGTCGTGTGTTGGAACGCCACAAAGCACAAACCGAAGGAAAACGAGACACAGACTTGAGTATCATGCAGCTTGAGGACGTTATTGCCAGCTATAAACGTATTGTGTATGCGTCGCTCAACGAACAAGAGTTTCCGCAAGACCCGTTGGAACAGCTTCGCAAGGCTATTTCAGCCGTCATAGAATCATGGATGGGCAAACGTGCGGTGGATTATCGCCGCGTTCACCGTATTTCTGACATGCTCGGCACGGCAACAAACGTACAGGCGATGGTCTTTGGTAATTTGGGCTGGGATAGCGGCACGGGCGTTTGTTTCACGCGCAATCCCTCCACCGGCGAACGTATGCTTTATGGCGAATATCTGCTGAATGCACAAGGCGAAGATGTTGTGGCGGGCATTCGTACGCCGCACCCGATAGCGGAGTTGCAAAAGGAGCTGCCGGAATGTTATGGGCAACTCGTGGAAATCACGCAGCGCCTTGAGCAGCATTACCAGGACATGCAAGATATTGAATTTACGATTGAGCGAGGCAAACTTTGGATGCTCCAAACTCGCAATGGCAAACGCTCCGGCGTGGCAGCAATACGAATAGCCGTTGAAATGGTCGCTGAAGGTGTGATTGACCAAACTACTGCCGTTGGGCGTGTTGCACCGGAGCAACTCGACCAACTTTTGCACCCAATGGTTGACCCCGATGCACAAGTTACTGTTTTGACGGTGGGTTTGCCAGCCAGTCCGGGAGCCGCTTCGGGGCAAATCTCTTTTGACCCCGACGAAGCAGAACAGCTGGCGGCTGAAGGTCAAGCTATTATTTTATTGCGCGACGAAACAAACCCCGACGATTTCCACGGTATGGTGGCTGCACAAGCCATTCTGACTGCTCGAGGCGGCATGACGAGCCATGCGGCAGTTGTGGCGCGGGGTATGGGTAAACCTTGCGTGGCGGGCGCGGGGGCGCTGGAAGTTAATTATGCCCAACAGATTTGTACGATTGCCGGAAGCACCACATATCTTCGTAGAGGCGATTGGATAACGCTCGATGGCTCGACGGGACGTGTGCTTTTGGGCAAAGCACCCACAATTCAGCCGCAGTTTAGTGAATATTTTACGACGCTGATGCAGTGGGCAGATGCCGTGCGTACAATGGGTGTTCGCGCCAATGCCGATACACCACAGGACGCGGCGACAGCACGGAAATTAGGAGCCGAGGGTATAGGATTGTGCCGTACCGAGCATATGTTTTTTGGCGAAGAGCGTCTGCCGATAGTGCGGGAAATGATTTTGGCGGAAAGCCTTGCCGAGCGCGAGGTGGCATTAGAAAAATTGCTCCCCTTTCAAGAGCAAGACTTTTTTGGTATTTTCCGCGTGATGGAAGGATTGCCCGTCACGATTCGTCTGCTCGACCCGCCGTTGCACGAATTTTTACCCTCACTTGAGGAGCTATTGCAATCGCTCGCCGACCTAAAATTCACCGTTCAACGCGCTCAAAATCTGGCGGATATGGACGTGGTGTTACGACAACTGTGGGAAAAAGAAAAACTCTTAAAACAAGTTCATCGCCTGCGCGAGGCAAACCCGATGCTTGGACACAGAGGTTGCCGGCTGAGTATTGTTTTTCCCGAAATCGCCGCAATGCAAGCCCGTGCTATCTTCCAAGCCGCTTGCAAAGCGCAAAGCCAGAACATAAAAGTGTTGCCGGAAATTATGATCCCGATTGTCTCCACGCCCGAAGAATTACGCTTACAGCTTGATGTGGTGCGGCGCACAGCAACAAAGGTCTTTGGTGAACAAGGGACGAGTGTTGAATATTTGCTCGGAACGATGATAGAATTGCCCCGCGCGGCGCTTGTGGCGGATAAAATTGCTACACACGCTGATTTTTTTAGCTTTGGCACGAACGATTTGACGCAAACAACGTTTGGTCTCAGCCGTGACGACAGCGCACGGTTTTTGCCGACGTACATTAAAGAAAAGATTTTCCTCGAAGACCCCTTCCAAGTACTCGACCGCGAAGGCGTGGGGCAACTTGTTCAAATGGGCATAGAACGTGGGCGCTCGGTGAAACCAGACCTAAAAATTGGTATTTGCGGCGAACACGGCGGCGAGCCGTCCAGCGTGGAATTTTGCTATCAAGCAGGTATGAATTACGTGAGCTGTTCACCGTTTCGCGTACCAATAGCACGGCTGGCAGCGGCGCAGGCAGCGCTTGCGGGCGTAAAACGTGACACCTGATATTGAGAAAGTAGAACAACCGACAATGTCACGGAAGCCCTATCGGACAACCCGAAAGCGTGCGGTGAAGCGGTTTGTGGTATTATCTACTGTTGCAATATATGTTCCTTGGGGGTAATGCTGCACGGAGAGTGTGGATATTTGCTGGTGCGGGGCGATTTTTTCAATTGCTACGACTCTGCCGAGTGCATCAAAAATAGTCAACATCGAAGGAGCCGATGGCACAGGCAAATGCAGTTGAAACGATACAAATTCCGAAGCCGGATTGGGAAAAGCGTTGCCGATACCAAGTGTTTGCCACGTATCCGAGCCAACTTCACGAATAGTATTATCACGAAAAATAGGAAGCTGCCCATACTGACGACGCATCAACGATTCCGTCATTTCACGGTCACCGACATCAAACCATTGCCTCAAAATCGAAGCATACACTTGTCGGAAATCAAATTTCCACTTCAAGTTTTCATTCTCATCCGTTGAGGAACAATCTGGCACGCCGCCTATAATGCCGCTGTTGACGTTTGTACCAATCACGAACAAACATGATCCCGCGCCGTGGTCGGTTCCGCTCTGCGTCGTCGTCAGGCGGCGACCAAACTCGCTGATGGTTATTGTGGTTACGCGGTTTGCCACACCGAAGGCTTCCAAATCGCGTTGGAAGGGATAGAGTGCATTCGCAAGTCGTGCAAGATATTCTTGCTGATCATGTATTTGGTTCAAATGGAAATCCCACAACGGCATATTAACCAGATAAACCTGAGTTTCTAAGCCGCCTCCAATCATACGCGCTACAAAAGCAAGGTCGTTTGCCCATGAATCGTCGGGATACGAACTTCGGTTTCCTTTTGCTGTGGTTTCGGCTCGGAGGGCGGATTGCAAAAACACATTGGACTGACGCATCATTTGCCAGACGTATTCCTGCTCAAGTTGAGATTTGGAGACGGCTCCGTTAGCGGCAGCAGGGCGCGGCGGGACAAACGAGGTATCGGCAATATTGATGCCCAAATGTGTATGTCGCCCCATAAATGTCCGCCCTAAATTCCGCCCAACCTCTATCGAATACGGGTCGCGCGGCAGAATGCTCGGATAATCGGGGTAACGCTCCTCCAAAAAGCGCCCCAGCCATCCGGACTCTTCATAAACTTCGGTATCTGAGCCGGAAAGCCAAATGTCGTTTGAGCGAAAATGCGACAAATCCTGTTCGGGATAGCCCACGTTCTCCACAATACAAACTTTCCCTTCGTTATAGAGTGTCAGAAGCGGTGCTAAGGCAGGATGTAAGCCGAGTTTGATCGAATCCGGCAATCGTAAAACTTTCTCGGCAGGGATGCTCACATCAGTCGCCGAAATGGTGCGCCGCGCGTAATAATAGTTGTCGTCGGTGTATGGCACAACCGTATTGAGACCGTCGTTCCCGCCAAAAAGCCGCAAAATGACCAGCACATTTCGAGAAATATTCGTCGTCAGATCACTACTCAAATTCAAGTCAGAATATGGCGCATGAGGGTAGGCACGAGCAGCGACACCACGAGCCGTAAACGCAGGCAGCGCAACGCCCGAAGCAGCAAGTCCGGCAAGAAAATCTCGACGATTCATACTATTTTTCTGAAAGGGATGAAGAACAACAGCTTAATGTAATTGAAATTTTGGCAGCATAAACATTGCCGCCAAACAAGAGCAAATGCGGTTTCCGGGACGGAGAACCGTTTTGTCGAGACTCCACTCGTATTCACGAGCGCCGTCCAAAAGAGCCACAAGTAGCATTGCGGTTTCGTCATCGGAAGGCGGTTCGCACAGAAAAAAAATCGCCATATCTTGCACCAACGCTCGTGCGCTGTTCGGTTTGGGAAATTGTCGCGCAAACTGAACGGGGTCGAAGGTAAAAATAGGCGGAGTGATATACTGCCAATCCCGCATTTTTGTTGTGCCTAATGCAATATTGTTCGCATATTTCATCCTCACAGCAAGTGCCGAAGGACTGACCCACTCACGCCCACCCGCCCACCCCGCCACATTGGGCGGAAAAAACAGAAATTGCCCCATCGCTTCCATTCTTAGCAGTAAGTCGTTTGTACTCCAACGGTAATTCACTAATTCGCCTGCCGGTGTGGGCTGAAAATCCGGCACATCACCAGCATTCAACATCCGCAAAAGCCCCAAAAGGAATGTTGCCCCACTTTTAGGCAAAGCGCCGACAGTCTCGGCTTCAAAAAAATGTTCACTGCTAAAAAGAGCTTCCAGCACGGGCTTTATTTCCCAATTCCCAGTGCGAAAAATACCCGCCAAATCTCCGATGAATCCTTTTGCCGATGGTGAATTGGTATCGAGACTGATAAACGTGCGATATAATTTTCGGCACATAAATTCTGCAATCTCGTTTCCTCGCTGCCGAAACAGGACATCTATTGCGTCGAATGCTGTCCACGCGCCCGTTTCGCCCAAAAAGGTTTTCATGCTGCTGTCATGCCGTAGTTCTTCAAAAACGGCAACCGTTTCGGTATATTTTTCTCCTTTGGAGCGGCTTGCCACAAGTTTCCAGCCTGTGAATGCGCGAGCCGCAGCCCGCACATCGGCTTGGGAGTACGTCTCTTCGCCGGAGTTATTCACGCGACCAACGGTAAAAAGCTCCATCAGCTCGCGGGCATAATTTTCGTTGATACTTTCTTGCCACGGATACTTGGCGTTTTCGCGTCCGTTCAAATAAATTAGCATGGCAGGGTCAATCGTAATTTCTTTCACAAACTGCTTAAAATTGCCCCACACAAAACGACGAAAAAGCTGTTGTTGCCCGTACATAAACTCAGCACATTGCACCATTGAAAACGACGTAACAAAATGCCCATGCCAAAAAAGGGTCATCTGCTCTTGCAACGAAACGGGGGAATCTATCATCGTTTTCATCCACCATTGATTTAATCCCGTTCGCCGCCCGATCACTTCCCAAAACCACCGCCAATACTCGTCGCCGTCTGGCGCGTACGGTGTTGTCAGGGGTTCTTGCCCCGCCCAATCAGCGATTAAATCAAGCGGCGGTATAAATGGCGTAAACAGGCGCTCAAGGGTTTTATCTACGCCCTCGACAACTGCTCGGCGAACCTCCTCGTCACGCGGCGCAAGGGTCGCTCGGCGCAATAAATGTTGCGCTTTGGCATAATTCCAAGGATTGGAAGGTGTGGGAAGATAGCGTTTCATTGAAGTGTCAATAATGTGAGGAATTACCGTGCCGGGCGCAATGTGTACCGATGGTTATTTGGAAGAACAGTAATCATACAGCTATCAGCATGGCAAACAACAGTATCGCGCTGAGTCAAATCATTACCTTCCAGCAGAACAAGTGCGCGATTGCGCCATGAAGTCGGAACGACGAGGCATACAGTAAGCGGAACAGAATAGAGGTCATCCGGCAGATTGTCCTCCACGCGCAGCACTGCCGCCTGTAAAGCACCAAGTTCATCATGCTCATATTGGGTTTCCATGTGCGCTTTGGCGCGCTCCGTTGCATACAGCGTTAAGGTATTCATGGAGGCAATCCAAAAATTTCGAGTTTTTACCGCCGATACATCCCGCTTGAAGTCCTCAAAACGGTAGGTTGTTGTTGGTGCCGTTGTAATGGCGTGATAGGTGAGAATTATCCATGCGCCGCGCTGAACAGTCTCGTCAAGGAACGGCACAAGTTCTTCGGTTGTATGCACGATGCCAGTAGCGTTGTTGAGCAAGGGATCGCTGCGCTGCCAATCATAGCCGAACATCGGTAGAGTTGGTAACGCAAACCAATCTTCGGGAGCCCGCATACTATCGGGCATAATACAGGGGCTACCCGACCACGCAAACATTCTAGCGCTCAAGAATCCCGCATCGCGGCAAGCACGGCGAGTTTTTACATCGTATCCGTAACCGCCCGGATAAGCGTAAGAAATCGGTCGCAGCCCTACGGACAGCATCGAATCATAACATTGTCGAAAAATTTTTCGCGCAGAATCTTCCGAAAGCGCATCGGTATTGACGTGCCAATGACCGTGACCGAAAAAGGAAATATAGGGACGAGGGCGTAAAGAATCTCGCAAATAGGCGTATTGGCGAGCGCCCATATAGGAAGTGGTGACATCAAAATCCATCACAACGCCGGAATCTTTCAAAAGCCTCTCCACATCTTGTTCTGCGGGATTTTCGCCCGTCCAACCATGATCATAAGTCAACGAAACGGCAGCACGATGATTATTTTGCCACTTCGCAATAGAAAATTGGATTGTTTCGTAGGGCATGGAAATAGGATGGCTTGGTGGCGAAGCGGTAAAAACACAAGAAGCTGTGACAACTGACAACACCGCCGCAATACCGTACCGAATCAACAGCCTGAAAACGGCGGCTCGCAAATTGTACATGGTGAATGTCTCAGGTTAGGCAATCTGTAATATTTCATAGACAGGGCTTTTCTGTTATTCTCAAATTACGATATTTGCACATTGACGAATAGTGTATAAAAGTCAGTAATTTTCCTGACGAAAAGTCACACTATATTCGGCGCGTGAAAGAAGAGGGTTAAAAAAATTAAAATCCCCCATAATCTGTGTCATATCCAGATTTTTCACGATTTTTTTAGACTTACCTGCTGACAAAAACAGTATATTGAGCCTTCATTGTAGGAGGCACGAATGTGTTTTGATACACGAGTCACATATCCAAATATTCTGCGTTTCATAGCTCATCTGGTTTGGGTTGTTGGCTTAGGGGGATATATGAGCTCACAGCCCTTGTATTCTCAACAATCTTCGCAGGATTCAGATAGCTCTTGGATTACATCGCTCCGCACTATTGCCCGCGTAAGCGGCTCGGCATCGCTGTTTGGGGAACTTTATAGTGTACCAGCCGGAACGCAATCTCGCCGCCCTCCGGGTTCGGCGCGGTTAAATCTTCAAGCCAATATCACGTTGTTCGACCAAATTTCCATTCCCTTTGAACTCATGCTTTCCACGGAAAACGTTCAGTTCCGTCAGCCTTTCAATCAATTCGGTATTGCGCCGCAGATTGGCAAAAACGTGCGGCTCTACGGTGGCTATCACACGCTCTCACTCTCGCCATTCAGCGCAGGTGATGTGCGATTGCTCGGTGGTGGTGCAGATGTGAAAGCGGGAAATTTTCGCATGGTGATTTCTGCGGGACAGTCGCAACGGGCTGTACAGCCGATATTGACGACCACAGCTACGTCATCATTTCTTACGCTCCCCGCAACCTTCGCTCAAACCTTGATTCTGGGGCGTTTGGCATATGAATCGGATTCAGGCGTAGTGATTAGCATCAACATTGTACGCGGGCGCGACGACGCTTCTTCACTCGCAAATGCCGTTTCTGAAATTCGTTCCGCAAACAGCTCTGATGCTCCATCCCGAACAGAAGCAAAAGACCTTCTCACCGCCACCATAGATGTAAAACTGCCATTGTTCGCTAAAACACTGAATATTGAAGCGGAGGTTGGCGCGTCACGGAATGGCTCGCTGTGGGCGGGTTCAGATGGGTCGTCGGTAGATTGCGGTTTTGGTGCTGTTGCACCAATAGTGAACGCAAATAATTTACGGTTGGATTACGCAGCACGACTTATTGCCAGCTATAACGATGCTGCCAGCCCTGTTTCCGTGCGCTTACGGAGCGAATATGTTGGACCGGGTTATACGACGATGGGCTTTCCGCAACTTGTGAATGACCGCTTCGAGACCGATATTGCGCCACAATTACGGCTGTTCGACGGCAAGCTCACGGCAGGCGGTTCCATTGGCTACGCAACAGACAATCTTGCAGGAGACCGCGCCACAACTTCCAGCAGGCTCATTGGCTCAACAAATATTTCCGCACAAATCACCGATGAATTTGGTGTGGATGCCCAGTACCAAAACTATGGCATCCGCGTCGCACCAGCACCTAACTATGGTGTTATCCAGCCTATGACTCCTGTGCAGCAACTTCAGACACAACAGGTTTTTGGAATGATTTCTCTTGCTCCCCGTGCTTCATTTCAACTCGGTGAATACTTCCACAACATCTCGCTTACCACGTCACTACAGCAATTCTCAGATGCAAACCCCGACACACGCAATACTACCGAAAACTCTTCGGTGATGGCGCGGTTGCTGTGGAATACAACATTGCAAAAACTTGGTCTAACGCTCAACATTGGTTATACGAACAATAGTTCTGCGCTGTCCCGGTTTCAAGCCACCGACCTTGCGCTGACTGCGGCGTACCCGTTGTTTGAGAACAAGGTAACACCCGCACTGACGTTAGGCTGGACAAAATCGAGCGAATCGAGCGGTTTGGATTCGCGCTTTACCGCAAATTTGCGTGCCACCTACCGCTTGACAAAACAACTTGATATTGCACTCAACGCTCAGGGAAATTATTATGTGTATAAACCCGGAAGCCGTTCGCCGTCCTACGCGGAAGTGCAGATGAGCGTTGAGGTACGACAACGATTTTGAGGAATCAAAATAACGAAGAACAGAATCAACATTTTTATTCATTTGTTGTTCGGAGAGGTTATGATGAACAATCGAAATATTTTTTTTCGCTGCTTACTCGCCGCACTCTTTGCGCTGTCTATAGGTATGACCCCAGCGGTAGCACAGCAGCTTCAAGTGCAAGTAATAGCGCAGCCACTTCAATCTCCGTATTTGTCAGACTACGAGCGCAGTCCGGGTGTACTCACAGTGACGATCGTGAATCCCACACAACAAGAGGTTCGCTTTAAGGTGGATGCCTCGTTAAAACTCCTGCGTCAAAACCGCACGGTGGCAAACGTAAAACTACCCCAAGCACGCGAGTTTAGCGTTTCGGCAAACGGCTCGGTAACGCTGCAAGCGCCGGATTTCCTTGACCGCTCGGCGTTGAATATCTCGCCGCAAGACCAAGAAGCGGTGCTGCGGACAAATCGCATTCCCGAAGGCGAATACGAACTGTGCGTAAGCGTGGTGGATGCACAAAGTCAAAAGCCGCTCCAAACCGCTACGCGCCAGCCGGTCTGCCGCCAGTTCCGCACTCAAACACCGCAAGCCCCTCGCTTACTCTCGCCACAAAACGCACAAGCTGCCTTGCAGCCTTATCCACAGTTTGCGTGGACACCGACGTTTTTTGTGAGCGGGCGTACTGCTTTGTATGTGGTAACAGTCTGTAAAATTCTGAACGGGCAAACTCCACGTCAGGCGTTGGAGGGCAATGTGCCACTTGTAAAAACTGACCCATTGCAAGGCACATCGTATAGCTATCCGGCAACCGCAGAGCAGCTAGACCAAATCACGGACGCAGGTTCGTTTGTATGGCAGGTGCAAGCCGTAGATGAAAACGGCGTTCCGATAGGCGAGAATAACGGCAAAAGCGAAATCTTTACGTTTTTGCCCCCGAAGGGGTTTCCAATAAAGTCGCAAGCTGCTCCTTCACAGACCGCCCCACCAGCGACTTTCACGCAATCTGGCGCATTTCCGAGTGTTACAATTTCCGGTGTAGTCACGGCGGATATTGCAGGGACAAACGTACCAGCCGCCGGCGTACACATTGCTCTGCAAGCAGCTTCAGAGCAAGGCGCAACGGTTGGTGCCGCCGAAACCGATGCGCAAGGGCGGTTCATACTGGCGAATATTGCTACGAAGACCGATCAATACACGATTCGCGTAAAAAGCCGCAACACAGAGAAGACGTTTCCGCCGTTTGTTTTGAATGTGGGCGAACGAAAGGAAAACCTCACACTGACGATTGAATTGCCATCGTATCAAGCACAACTGATGCTTACAGATACAGACGGAAAACCCGTTGCAGGAGCCGTGGTGAAAGTGTCGCGCCCTTCTGGTGTGTTTGTCATCAAAGGCGAACCGGCACTAAATCTCACCGCAACGAGCAACGGTGCGGGTTTAGCAACGCTCAGTGGTTTGTTGGTATCGGGCAATGTGCAAGATTTTTATGTGGCAGAAATTGCTGCCGAGGGCTACAAATCGCAACGTATTTATCTTCAGAACCGTTCGACGGGAATCCTTAGTGAAAAAGTGCGTTTGGAAAAAGCAGGATTGCGTTTGTTCGGGAAAGTGCTGCAAGGTGCCGCAACGGTCGCCAATGCCGCAGTATATCTCTTGTCTGGCAACAAAGCGCTTGCCCAAAGCATTTCGGACAATGACGGTACATACACAATTGATGCAACGGCAAACATGATAACAGGGCTTTCGGCACAAGCAAAAGCAGCCTTACGTGTGGTCGCTGCGCGTGGAAATTTGCGTGGTGAGCCGCTTGTGGTGCCGATTGTGGGCGAATCGGTTGAACTCAATCCCACATTGCCCGCAACCGCCACGACGTTCACTGGACTTGTGTTTACAACCTCCGCAGGTCGCCGAATCAACCTTTCGGGCGCAACCGTTACCGACCTTGCTACTGGCAATAGTACAACGACGGACGGTGGAGGAAAATTCTCGCTGCAAGCAAGCGGTCAAGCAAATAGTAATACACTCCTGGTGATGGTCAGTCGCGCAGGATTTCAAGACAAAGAAATCAACATTTCTTCTCAGGCAAGTGAAATCGCGCTCGAAGCACAAGGCAACTGGCTTCAGGTGGCGGTACTCGACACCAAAACGAACAAGCCAATTTCTGGCGCAAAGATTATACTCATTGATTCTGCCATGCAAGCAACTACAGACGCTGTAGGCAATGCAACATTAAAGGGTTTTCCGCAATACGCACGGTCGTTTACAGTGTATGCCGCAGGTTATGGTGTGGAAACGTTGGATTTCTTGCCATCAAGCGGACTTGCCGCCGAGCCAGTAACCGTAAGGCTCTCAGCAGGTGGCGTGGTAACGGGAACGGTGAAGGACGAAAATGGAAAACCCGTGAGGTCAGCAGTGGTAAGCATTGTGGGATATGAAAACGTTCTTGCCGCACAAACCGATGTGGATGGGACATTCAAACTTGACAACGTTCCTGTAGGTGATGTGCGTTTGGCAGCAAGAGCTGTAGGTTTTGTGTCGGGAAAAAGTGACGTGAATATCATTGCTGGAAAAGCACAATCGGTAGCGTTGGTCCTAAAAAAATCATCATCGGGAATAACGAATATTGCCGGCTTTGAGGCAAGGATTGATGCGGTGCGCGAAGAAGGCGAGAACTTTGTTGTGTCGGGCGTTCTCACGAACCTGAAACGCTCGCAGCTCTTTGCAAGCCTTGTTCCGAATGTGAATTTTCAGGACGTGAAGGTCACAAAATCCAGCGCAACTACTGGTAATGCGTTGCCGGTGGGTGGAAAGTTTTTGATAGTCGAACGTGAATTACCGATGAAATTTGCGGATGAGTTCCCAGCAAAAGCAAAAAATACAAACCTTGACGCGGGTTTGGAAATAGTATTGGAAAATCCGAATGACACGCAAGGCGTGTTGAAAGGTGTGGTGCAATGGCAGTTCGCCGAGTATGTCAGCGATGTAGCGGCGGGAGCATCCGCTAATATTGAAGAGGTACAATTGCTTGTCGCTAAACCACTTTTTGGCAAAGATGGTGCTGTGTCGTACACCGAAGAGCATCGGCTATTCAGCCCTCACCCCAACCCTCTCCCACGTGAAGAGCTGGGCGGGGGTGGTGGAGATATGGTGCAGCAATCCGAAAGCGATCAATACAAAGCTGCGTGCCAGCAAGTGCCAAGTATCACGATTGGCGGAGTAACGCTGGCGGTAGTATGCGATAATTTTACGGTGGATGTGGCGAACAAAAGCGCCTCTTTTGGCGCAAAAGCAACGTTACCCGAAAACCCGCTCGGATTGGACACCATCACGGTCAATCCTGTAAAAATGAGCAAGGCGTGGGGGTTTCAGAGCGCAGAGATTCAGTTCTCGCCAGCACTAAGCATCCCTCTTGCGTCGTCAGGGTGGAAGATGAATTTGCAAAAAATCAGCATTACCAGCACGGGCATAAAAATTGGCGGTTCCATTACTGTCAGTGTCGCACCTTCGATTCCGGTGAACGGCATTACGTTTAGCGACGTGGGTGTAGCTTTGGGCGGGGTTTCCGGCGGTTCGTTTACGACCAGTCCGAATGAGTTTGATGTGTTTGGCATCACAAAAATTGTTGCACCAACGCTCACCGTAGCGGTTGCGGGCGACTCGATAACCGTGCGTGCCGCCAATGGTAAACTCTCGCTTACAGCGGCGGATTGGGCGAATTTAACTATCCCCACGTTCCAGTTCACACGCCGCTTGGATAGCCTTCGTCGCAAGCCGAACCTACCCGCATTCAACGCGACAAGCACTGCGGTACCGAACAGCAGTCGCCGCCCGTCGTTTCCGGCGCTTGGAAAAATTGCCGCAAGTTTGAAAGGCATTGTGAGCGTAGAATTAAACGCGATAGCTTTTAACGATCAAAGCGAACTTAGCATTGATGGCAATGTGGCATTTCAGTTTCCGGGTTTGAGCGTACAAGTGGGTCAATTTACGTTTGGCAAAAATACATTCCGCGTTGGTGAGTTTGGTTTTACGCTCGATGCGGGTAAACTCTACGCGGGAATGAAAGTGCGCTACACCACAACACCCAAAACGAGGTTTGAGGGCGAAGCGAAAGTGGAAATCAACAAAACGGGTGCAAGCTCGTTCTTAAGCCTCGATGCGCTTGTAATGTACGAAAGCAGAACCGTTTGGAGTGTAGATTTTAAGGTGGGTATTCCGCCCGTACAGCTTGTCCCTCCTGTCCCCATCTGGCTTTCAGGGTTTGGTGGTGGTATTGCACAAGACAACACCGTTTTTCGTGTGAGTATCAATACAACCTTACAAACCGCTCCCTCCAAGCCAGCACCGATGGAAGCCACGTTGGGTATTTCGGTAAAAACTTCTGGCGTGATTGAAGGAACGGCAAATTTACTTATGGTGGGCGAACAGTTCGGCAGCGGACGTATCACGCTCGACATTCCGCAAAAAAGCGTTTCGGGAAGTATTACGATAGGATTGACCAAAGGTGGCGTGACGGCAACAGGCACGACAAATTACGGCGTGAATTGGGGCAGCGGCGATTATTTTGTGTCGGCTACCGCAAGCCTGCAAGTGCCTTCGCTCTTCACCGCCAACGGGTATTTTTATTATGGGGTGGAAACCAAAACGGTAACGCGTACATATGAAGAAACAAAAGTAACCTTCCCTACATTTCCTGCCGGAACATCACCCACACTCGTGGATCAAGTGCAGCAATCGGCACAAATTATTCAAGACCTCGATAATGCTCCATCACAGACGCTGCAATACAATATAAAGATTGCTAGTATATTAGTAATACCGTTTACGTGGAGAATGAACGATAATTTGAGCGGCATGAAATTTGGTAAATTTACGATGTCCATGGCACAAGCTGCAACGGATAAATTTACCACACCAAAACCAAACGAGACAGAAACCGCAACGGCATGTGCAACAGCTCTGCGCGAGATTGCTGCAAGAACATCTCCAACAAGACAATTAGACCTCCCATCAGGCTTCAGCATTGCGTCGTTGCTCTCAGCCAAACCGCCAACAATGCCCAATGGTATTTATTGGGCGTATGCGTATTTCGAGAACGGTCGTCAGCCAAATCCGGATGATATCCGAAGCACCTATACGCGCGGCGAGCCTCAATACAACAAACTCGTTTCCCACATCGCCTACATTTACGCGCAAGCCGGTATTAAACCCGCAGACGTAAAAGTTGAACGCCTCACCAAAAGCGAAACAACATCGTACCAAGATGGCAAATGCCAAGTAGATGTGACCGCGACGCTTACGAACATTAACAAAAGCATTGATTTTGGCATTGGCAGCGCAAGTTTTTATGCGTGGGCAAATGGACGCTTTAAGCTCGAAACCACAAAAGACTTCAAAACTGGCTCTGGTTCATTAGCGGCAAGCGGCGCGGCGGGTTTTAGTATCCGAGTGATTGGCATTGGCTTGAGCGGTGATGCGTCGGTCAGCGCAAACCTCAATTTGAATTACAGCCCAACAAAACTTACGTTTAACGGTTCCGTTGATGCCTCGCTTCAAGCTGAAGCTGGTTTCCGCTCGTGTTGTGCACATTGCAATGCTGGTTGTAATAGCATAGATGGCGATTTTATTTGTGGTGAGGCAAAAGCCTGCGTGGGAGTGAGAGCAGGGTTTGACTACAATGGCAGTCGTTTTTCCTTTACGCTGGATAAACGCTAATTACCGAATCTCAATCATCAATTGTGCAATATCATGAACTACATACAATTTTCATCAATGCAAGTTTGGAAGCGGCTTGCGAGTGTACATCTACTTTCGGCTGCAATTATTTGCCTTGTGTCTGCTACTGCTCAGGCGCAACCTCCGCAAGCTCTAAACGGTATGGGCGGCATCCTCGTGATACCGAGCGAAGCAATCGTGTCGCCGCAAACACCTGACAGCAAGGGCGTTGTAGGGTACAATATCTATCGCAAAACAAGCTCCGAAAGCGCGTGGACAAAACTGAATGCCGCGCCCGTGCAACGTTCAGCCGATAAACAAGCATTTGAACGAGTTCTGGGGCAGGGATTTTTGAACGATCTGGCACAATTTTACAAACGATCGCCCGAAGAAGTGTGGAGTCAGATTCAGCAAACAACCGCCCGCAAAACCTCGAAAATCAATGCGCTCTTTCTCAATCCGCGAGCAATGTTACCGTTTGGCGAGGCGTTCGTTGATTCAACAGCAAAAAAGGGTATTCTGTATGAATATGCTGTAGCGCCTATTACAGCAAGCGGCGAAGGTACACGCGAATCACGCGGTTCGGCGCAACTGCAAGTCGCGCCACCGGAATATCTTGTGTTTGCTCGCACGACGCTTACCATGCAAGATAGCTCGCACGTGCGGCTTCGTTCCACGTATTTAATGAATTCCGGGGCATTATATGGGTTCGAGATTTTGCGCGGCACCGTTGCTTCTGGAAACTCAAGTGTAGATGGGGCATTGAAGCCAATTGCGTCGGTGTTGCGTTCGCGCGGCGGCGAAGACCCTTCGCTTATTTTTGTTGATTCCACCGTTGAATACGGCAAAGCATACCGCTACGCTATTGCACCGTTCGATGCGTTTTACAACAAAGGTTTGCCGCGTGACACGCTGACCATCGTTGCCGCAATAGTGCGTGATTTACCACTTGCACAAAACTTTTTGGCACAAAGCACCACCGCGGGCATCAAGCTCACATGGAAGCTCCAACGCCCGCCTGCACCGGAATATCGCGGCACGATTATTCTGCGCTCCTATAAGCAAAACACGCCCGATAGTGATTATGTTAGGATTGATACGGTCGGGTACGCCACAACTGAATACTTAGACCGCAGTGTGCAACCAATGGATAAGTATTATTATCGCCTGCAAACGCTCGGTGTGGATATGTCGGTGGGACCAGTATCCACCTACTATGGCGCAATGTTCGAGATGGGTTCCGACAAAACAAACATCCCTCCACCCCTCAACATTCGAGGACTCTCGACCAAAGCGGGGATTCGCCTTACGTGGCAGCCGATAAAACTCATGCCCGTCGAAGGATATTACGTGTATCGTGCAATGTCAGCAAAAGATTCATTGGAACTCATCAGTAAAATTGTAAAAGATACCGTATTTGTAGATTCTGCGCGGCATCTCAGCCCGTATTCGCCGTATTACTACGCCATTGCAACGGTGAATGGGAGTTTTGAATGGGGTGCAAAGTCGGAACGCCTTGCCGTTCGTCACGACGCAAACGCAAGACCTGAAGCGCCTCCCACGCCAAGCGCATACCAAGAACACGGTGCGGTGATGGTCAAGTGGTCGAACGAAGCCGCAATGAATCCGGCGCTTGCGGGTTACAACGTCTATCGTTCGGTGAATGGCAAAAGCCCTGAAAAGCTCACCCCGCTCAATAGTACGCTGCTTGCGGCAAATGTAACGCAGTTTCGGGATTTGAAGCCGCTTGCCGATGAGACGCTCCTATACACAATAACGAGTATTGATGCGGTCGGTAAGGAAAGCCCGCCATCGCCCGCCGCACAGGTAGCATATCGTTTGCCGGACCTTCGCCCACCGTCGAGCGTTCGCGCCGTGCCATCCGGGAAGGCAGTCACAGTGCGGTGGTCATCCACAACAGACAAACGTGTGACGGGTTATGAAGTTTTCCGTGCCCTGAAAGGTGGTGCTGCAACGAGCATCGGAACAGTTGCCTCTGGTGTGTTGGAGTTTGTTGATAAACAAGTGAAACCTGGCGAGGCGCATTACTACAAAGTTGTAGCGGTCGGCGTGAAAGGTCGGAGTGCCGCAAGCAGCGAAGTGGTGGTGATTCCTTGAGATTGATGGGAAGAATATTGACCGCAGAAGCTCACGAATTCATAACACGGGTACGGAGAATCTGGAAGAGCGGCAACACCGATTCACTTCTTATTTCTGCGCTTTTGTGCTTATTATTTCTGGTTTGTGTTTTTGTACCCGCCCACGCACAGCAAGACTGGTACGACCCGTCGTTTAATGTTCCGCACGCGGGTGTATACGGACGGGCTGTTGCAAACGTGCATTGGGCGGATTTTCCCTCTACGCAAGCGGGGATGCCATCGGCGGCATGTTGTCCGGGATTTAAAAGCGGTTTTGGTTGGGGATGGACGGTTGGCGCACTCATGCGGTTTCCGATACCTTCAGAAGCCCCTTTTATGCAAGCCTCGTGGGCAAAAGAACGTTTTTCGGTGGCTCTGCGAGCGGATTGGACGAATCATAGCGGAACCCTCCGCACGACGACAGATTCCGTCGTTCCGAATGGCAACAAAACAAGCATTAACCACGAACTTACGACAGCACTATTTTCACTTGGCGGCGAGGCATTGCTGCAATATCGCATTGCACCACGCTTTCAGGCTACTTTCGGCATTCGTATTGGTGCGTTTTACCGAAAGCTCTACACACAAACTCGCACATTCGACGATGCGAGCGGATTGCACTGGGCAAACGGTTTTGCCTCGGACACTCTCGCCCGCGACGCGCTCATCCCGAACGTAACCGCATTGAGCCTCGACGCAGCGGTTGTTGTGGGTATTCAGTGGGATATTCCTCTTACGCCGCACGGCGACGTACTTTTTTCGCCCGAACTGATGTATGCCTCCCCTCTTTCCGACATCGTACCGAATCGCGGCTGGGCGCATAGCCGTTTGCAAGCAGGTGTGGCGCTGAAATTTGCGTTGATGCCGTCCACACAAGAACCCACAGCGTCTGTGATTTCCGCAACAACAATGCCTATTGTTCTTGCTCCTGCGAAACAGGGTGCGGTGCAGACCACATCACAACAAATTCAACCCGCCGAACTTGCCGCTGTGCGGGTAGAAGCATTGGTGCGTGACAGCACGGGACGTACATTGCCTGCGGTGCAGATTCGGGTGGAGGAATTCCTGTCGCGGCGCGTAGTTCCACTTTTAATTTCGGTGTTTTTTGAGGAGCATTCTGCCACAATTCCCGACCGCTATATAAAGCCTTCAACACAAGATGCAGTCACGTTCCGAGAAGAAAACCTTGCTCATAAAACAACGCTGGAAGTTTATTACGATGTACTAAATATTATCGGACGGCGGATGAGCCTGAAGCCCGCGGCTACGCTTACGCTCACGGGATGTTTGGGTGAAATCGGTATGAATCCTGCCTCGGAGGAAAACGATTCAGCACTTGCAATGCGCCGCGCAGAATCGGTACGCAATTATTTACGCGACACGTGGGGCATTGCGACACAACGGTGCATACTTAAAGCACGCGGTTTGCCTGCACAACCTTCGCTTACCGCAGACGCGATGGCAAAACAGTTAAACACGGATGCCGAAGAAAATCGCCGCGTAGAAATTGAATCCGATGATTGGAATATTATCAAGCCCGTCGCGCAACAAGACACGCTGCGAGTTGCATCGTACCCGGAAGTTCTCTTCAAACCGTCGGTTTCGCTTCAACAAGTTTCTTCATGGGAATTATTGGTGCGGCAAGGCGCAAAAGAAAACACACGAGATGGTGCAATGGAAAGTCTGAAGACGCTCGCAGAATTTCGAGCTGGTGGAGTGCCGCCGAATGAAATTTCATGGAACGTGACAGGCGAAAGCAGCCCGCGAAGCGGTGCGCGTGTCGTTGCTGCTTTTACAGCGACGGAAGTAACGGGAAAACGTGCAACAGGCACGGATTCAATAGATGTACAATACATCAGCGTTCAACAAAAACGAAATGAGCGGAGCGGAGACAAGGAGTTGAGCCGATTTTGGCTGATCAATTTTGACTATGGCAGCCCCGACCACACGCTGCACCACCGACAAGTAACCGATGAATTTATACGCCCAATGGTACGCGATGATTCGTCCGTGCTTATTGTGGGTCACACAGACGCATTGGGGAACCCCGCCTCCAATGCACGGCTGTCTCAAAGCCGCGCACAAGCCATTTCACAACTTCTTGGCAAGGGCAAGCGCACCGTCCAAGGGTTGGGCGGCAAAGATTTGCTGTACCCGAACGACACACCCGAAGGACGCTTCTATTGCCGAGCTGTGGAGATTGTGGTGGAAACACCCGTCAAATAATGGTGTCCCTCTGTTCAGTGGGAGCCTTTTTTAGTTTGAATATTATATTTTCGTTGATAGTCGTGCATCACAGTACACGACAATTTTTTGTCACATTGCCCGCCAAGCCTGATAACAAGGGAGCATGCTCCCTTGTTCGATAAAGCGTGTATTCGTCGGGCTCGGAAGTAATTTTGTCGTGTACTGTAGTCGTGCATACTATTTGGTCTTACACTCCTTATTCGTAGGCGTTTTTAGGCTTTGTTATGCACAATTATTTCCTTGAATTGATTCTTATGGTTACAATATTGACTATTGACATATTAACTGTTGATATGTTAACTGTTGATATATCAACCATCAATACTTCAACGAACAACACTCCCCACAAAAACAAAAAAAAAGCCATCGCACAGAATTTTGATTCGATGCAATGGCTTAAAAATTTCACTTATACGGCTGAATCTATCAGGCATCGAGGTCTATCACTGCCATGTCTGCAGCGCGTTTGCCGCCCGCAGCTGTTACGATTTCATCATCGTAGTAATCGGAAATGATGGCAACGGAATAGAGTGCTGTTTGGAATTCCTCTTTGTCTAGGTGCATACCCGGAAACGCATACGAAAAAGTAATTGTATTATCGAAGAGCAGACCAAAGCCACCAAAATGCAATTCAGCGTTTTTTCGGAGCAAAAAACGCATCAAATCAGGTGTAATCGTTGCACCATAGACGACGTTTGCGGTGCATTCCACACATGTATCGTTTTCGGTAAACGGACGCACCATAATTCCTACAATGCTCGAACCCTGACGAATCGTAAACGAACCATCGCCAAACGAGGCATAGTACGGATACATCTCACTGAGCAACGTTTCCACGCGCTCAATCGTCACCTTCATCATTGCATCCGGTGTTTGTTTGTCCGCTTCGGTTTTGAGAAGATTTTCTGTTGTCATTGGATTAAAAGGTTGAGGTCGTAGAATAATTTTCAATTCTTAATAGTTCGGACAATAGGGCTTTGGAGTGCAAAATTCATCTCGCATCTGTTCTTGCAGATAGTATTAATGCTGGATGCAGAGTCAATTCTTCACACTATGGTTGTAGCAATATCCGAACTGTTGGATTCTTAATTCTTAATTCTTAATTCTTAATTCTTAATTCTTAATTCTATTACTGTCCGCTTTGGGGCGGGAGTTTGAGGCTTTCTTTTAGTGCTAACACTTGAGGGTCTTCGGATGCGGCGGGGAGTTTACCCATGCTCTGTTTCAGAGCAAGAAGTTCCACATCGGTGCCAGCACGGTCGAGTTGCTTGAACTGATCATCAAGCGCCGTATTTTCGCCAGCGAGCTGCCCAAAGGCTTCTGCTTGCGATTCTAATTGCTCAATTTTACTCTCAAACTTATCGAATTTACCAAAGGCATCCGAACCAACACCACTGAATGCTTGGGAAATCTGTTTTTGCGCTTTTGCCGCTTGCGAACGCGCAATAAGGGTACTCTGGCGCGTACGAGCCTCGTCGAGTTTCGATTTTAACGCATCAAGCTGGGAACGCATCTTTACTGCGGTATCACGGGCTTGCGTGTAGGTTGGCTCCAAATCCTTCACATTTCGCTCGTAAAGCGCTTTTTTCTCAAGTGCTGCTTTGGCAAGGTCATCACGTCCAGCATTCACAGCCTGCACAGCCTTCCCGTGCCAGTTTTGCACTTCCTCGCGAGCTTTAAGAATTTTGCGCTCTAAGGATTTTTCGTTTGCAATAGCATTGCCGACAGCAAGCGTGGCTTTGTTGACAGATTCCTCCATCTCAAGCACCATTTGCTTGAGCATTTTTTCTGGATCTTCGGCTTTATCGAGCGTGTCGTTCACATTCGCTTTGAAAATGTCCGACACACGATTGAAAATACCCATGATGCACCTCCAACGATGGATAAAAATTGATTAAAAGATTTTGTATGGTTTGTTTCTACGGAAGCACTTCGTGGAAATGGTTTTAACTGTAGCAACCTCAATTTAGTGATTTACACGGTGATTTTCACAAAGTTTTCATCACGTACTGTGAATTTTCGCCGCAATCATTATTCACGCTATAATCCATTATCACATTTCATCAAGTTTGCGTATTTTCACTGCCCGTTTCTTCGTATTCTAACGTATGATACCAATATTTAGTTTCAGAAATTTTCCCTTTAGAAAGGCAACAACATTATGAATCTCGGTGGATTGAACCTCGGCGACCTGATGAAACAGGCGCAACAAGCGCAAGAACAAATGCAACATGTCCAAAGCGAACTCAAACATCGCACCGTTACCGCCGATGCGGGCGCAGGCATGGTTACTGCCGTGGTTACGGGTACACAGGAACTGCTTTCCATTACGATTGATCCCAGCATTATCAAACCTGACGAGGCTCAGATGCTACAGGATTTGGTGCTTGCTGCCGTCAACAAGGCGCTGCAAGAATCCCGCGAAATGGCGGAAGCAGAACTCAAAAAACTCACGAGCTTTTTGCCAAAAATTCCCGGCTTGCCGTTTTAACTGTTCCGTTTAACACGTTTAACAATTATGCTGTACACTTCCGAAGCGATTGAGTCCGCAATCGAATCCCTTTCATCGTTGCCAACGATTGGTCGAAAAACGGCGCAGCGCCTTGCGTTGCACTTGCTCCGTCAGCCCAAAGAAGACGTGGAAAAACTTGCCCACGCGCTGCTTGCCATGAAAGAGCGTGTGTTGTATTGCTCTGTCTGCTGCAATTTGACGGAAAGCGATCCCTGCCCCATTTGCACATCGCAAAAACGAAACCGCTCGGTGATTTGTGTGGTGGAAGAACCGAACGATCTTTTTGCTATCGAACGTACAAATGAGTATTTCGGGCTGTATCACGTGCTGCACGGTGCATTGAACCCACTTGAAGGCATAGGACCAAATGAACTAAAACTCAAAGAATTGTTGCACCGCATGGGCAACACAGAGCATCCGGTGGACGAAGTGATTTTAGCAATGAATCCGAATGTGGAAGGCGAAGTAACAACCCAGTATCTCACCAAACTCCTCAAACCCCTCGACATCAAGGTTTCACGCCTTGCACGCGGTATTCCTATGGGCAGCGACCTTGAATTTGCCGATGAAGCTACTGTTTCACGCGCTCTGCAAGGAAGGGTCTCGTTGTAATGGATAATATAATCTCACCGCGCAACCCGCACCAATCCTGTATGTCGCTTGGCTGAACGCGCCGAGCGCACTTCATAGACATACACGCCACTCTCAAGAGTTGATACATCCATAACAACATCCCAAACGCCAGCATTAAAGCGCTGTTCAGGGATACGCATCACTGGCGTACCGAGTACGCTATACAGAGCAATGGTGAGCGCCTCATCGGTGTTCGTTGTGATATGGAGCGATGCGGTCTCGGAAGCTGGGTCGGGAAAATGACGGACTTCAAGCGCGGTCGTTGTCGAATCTATGCGGAGCGTTGCAGCCGTGCTGCCTTTGGCGGTAAAGAGCAAATCCACTGCACATCGGCTTTCGGAAATCGTCACACCCAGTACGCCGCTTCCTGAAAGCCGAATAACATCCGTTACACAATATTTCGAGGCACGAAGCGTGTCGTTGTAGTCTTGCACAGATTCTGGAGCAAAGCATAAACGAAGTTCACTGGGTTGACCGGGAGTAATCACCAATGGAAATTGTCCGAGCGGCACGGAAAACGTCGTATTCCTCGCAAGCGTTGTTTTATCAAGGGTGAACGGTAATGAACCATCGTTCACCACTTGGATAGTTGCACAGGTAAGCGTCGTCACTTTTGTGCCGCCAAACCCATACAGCCCCGTTTGCGGCAGCACAAACCGAATATTAAATCCGGGAATCGCCCGCTCTACGGTTTGTTCATTACCCACCGAATCCACCACTTGGAGGCGGTAGAACGTGTCCCGACGCGGATTAAGGACGGTGACCAACGTTTGTATCGTGCCGTCGGTGCCACGAACTGTCCTCACGGAACAATTTTCACTTTGCAACACATTCACACGGTCAACACCCGCATCAAACCTACGATTGTCCGTAAACGTGAATGCCGCCACGCGGCTGCAACTGTCTTCCGTTCGCGTCACCGTTGGTGGCACACGGTCAAAGAGTGATTCCGCCTGCACCGTAGCAATACGACGCTCCACACAACCACTTGCAATCACGATAGTATCTTGGAACAGACCGTCGCGTTCCGCTTTGAAACAAAGATTCACCGTGCGCCGTTCGTTCGGCTGCAACACAATCGGCAATGCCGCTTGTAGGCTGAACTCTGGTGTTTTTAGTGCTGTTGTGATATTCGTAATAGTTTGCGTGGTTGCGCCGTAGTTCACAAGCGACATTCCCACGCAACGCTCTGCACCTGCCGCTAACGCAATCGCATTTGTTGAAAAGGCTACAACTTCGTTGTGGCGCAGCACAGGGTTGACGTGTACGGTTAACCCCGGCACTAAAATCCTTTGAGTCGTCTTGAGTTCCAAGGAATCCAAGACTGTTATCGTAAATTCGCCATCCTCGTAAGGATTGAGAAGTGTTGCTCTGAACACCAACGAGTCTGCTGGTCGCGGCAGCGTTCCAAGCTGTAGGGCAATATTTTTTCGTGCCGTATCGGGCGCATCGAACCAAAAAAGTTTTGAATCCACGCGGGCGCTATCATAGACCGCGCCTTCCACGCCGTTACAGGCGCGACGAGCGGTGATACGCGGCGGTAAAATATCCGTTTCGTAGCGTTGTCCAGCCGTATAACCGTATGAATTTGCCGAACCATAGCCCAATGCCGTGATGCCAAATGTTGTGTCGGCACGAATGCTGTGAACACCCTCACTGATGGCAATAGTAGCGTATGAAAACCCCGTTGTGGCAAGCGTTGAAACCGTCCCAACCGTTGAGAATGCGGATGGATTTATTGATGAACCATCTAACACAACACCGGAAATTTTGTTCGTTGGAATCACAATGGAAACGTAATGCTCCGTAAAAGCGTCTGATGTTTGATTCCCGACACCGCCACCATTGGTACTTTGTTTGCCTTGAACACTCACAAAACGATAACGCGTTAAAAATTGCTCTGCTGGTGGAATTACCGCCATGAAGGGGTCACCATTACCACCATTGCCAGAAGCAGATTGTTTGAACCCCGCAACCAATATTCGATCTGTCGCCGTCACTGCCAGTGCCGTCCGCAGCGGGACTTCATAAAACTGTCCAGCGTTCAACGTAGCCACCGTCACATTATTGATGACAAGTTGTGTATTATTGTTTGCTGCCAAAATGCGAATGAAGTCGCCGAGATCCACGCCCCTACCACCGGGAGCTGGATAGGGAGCCACTACAGCATTTTTGCCCCATGTTTCTACGGGTGGCATTTGTTCGATAAGGCAATCCCTCGAACCGGTTCCCATTGCAGGAATCAGAGCACGAAAATGACCAGAAAATACTGCCACTGGCTTGGAGGATACGACCCGCGAACCCGTCAAATCCGAATACGGCAACTGGCGACTCATAAGTGCCTGTACCAAATACGCCATTCCCTTTTGCATTCGCACTTGTTGTGTATCTGTTGTTCCCGATAGCGCCATCGGTGTCGTGGGAATGATACGAACGTCCGTATCATCTTCCGTAGCAACCACGATAAATTGAGACGGTGTCCGCGTTGGGGCATTATTGCCCAACCCCTGCACCAATGCCCTCCCATCACTGTTGTAGGACATCACATAGTGTTCTAATCCTAACACATCTTTCGGCAACACCAAAAAAGCATCGCTGGTACGGTCTGCTATGTTTGCTCCATAAACAGTCACTTCATCGTCAGCCACAACCTGAAACGTGCCAGTAGATGTGAATGTTTCACTCGCTGTGACCTCGTAGAAATACGGCACGGCAAAAGAATATACTTGGCTCACATCATCAATACGGAAGGTCTTCACACGACCATCGTACCGAATCTCGCCTTTGGTCGGGCGTTCGGCTGCAATCAGGATAAGAAGTGAATCAAGCCGCCCGCCAGCGTTGTGTTCGTTCGGCATGTACGCAAGCCAAAACTCCCTGCCTTTACTGTCTTTCAGCGCTTTTGGTGAAATCGGTTGGGCGGAAAGATTGACGGAACATAGTGAGTAGAGAATACACAATAGAATCGCACCCAATGACCAGTGGCTAATGGTAAATGGCGCAGAACAAGGGGCTTCATGGCGTTTCATTTCAAGAACTCCCGCAAAGCAGTATTGGTTTCGCGTGGATTCTCAAATTGCACAAAATGACCGCAATTGGGAATCAGCAAAAGCCTGCTGTTCTTGATTTTGCTTTTGGCGAGCCTGCCAATACCTTCAGTTGTCATGGTTGGGTGCATAATGGAACTGGGAATCAGGTTGTCGTCTGCGCCAAAAACGATGAGTGTTGGTTGGCTAATTTTATGCAAATCATTGAATATCGGCTCATTCACTGCCGCCTTGACGCAATCGGTAAGTACAGTGCAATAATCGTCGAAATCTGTAGCGCTGCGGATAGCAAGGCGGTCTTGCACCATAAATGCCGCATCCGCCGGAAACACGGTAAATCCTCGTTCGTAATCGCTTTTGACAATGGTTTCGCTTTTCGCCTTCAGAAAATTTGGTCTGTAGAAGATGTTGATAAACTCACGATGCTTTTTGTTGAATGTTTCTATGCCCGATGGAGCAATCAACATCAGGCGCGAAACCGCTTTGGGGCGCTGTACGGCAAGCATTATCCCAATCTGTGCGCCCATCGAATGTCCCGCAAGGTTCACCGCACTGAGCTTCAATGAATCCATAAACGCAGCCACCACCTCCGCGTACAGTTTCATACTCACTTTTGGGCATCGGCTCGACCGTCCATATCCCGGAAAATCCAACGCAATACACCGATATGTTGTACTCAAATCTGCAATCGTCTTATCCCACTCTGGCAGATAGCTCGCCAGCCCGTGCAAAAAAAGAATCGTCGAGGAACCGCGCCCTTGCTCAATGTATGCAATGTCAAACTCCGTCAACTGTTTTTCGGCATTAAGAACCTGAATGCGCTGTTTTTTGACCGAATATGCGTACGGAAGCAATGTTTCGGCAACCGTTTGTTGCCCCCGCAGCACGGGACACAATACAATCATCGTTAGCAGCACAACAAGAAAAAAAGAAAATCGTTGCGGCATAATAGACAGTGTGGATAGTGCCAATAGAGCGTAAAAGACGTTTCGTGCGGCAATCAGGAACAATGATTATTTCGGTTATTTCACAAAATCAAGAATGGCATTATTCACCGCTTCCGGCTGCTCGAACTGCGCTAAGTGACCACATTTAGGAATCATTAATAGCTTACAGTGGCGAATACGAAGCCGTCCAAGTTCGCCGATTTCCGCCGTTTTTTGTCCTACGTGATAGAACGGATGCGGAATATACGCATCGTTCGCGCCATAGATAAGTAAAACATTTTGTTGCACACCATCCAGCAAATCGAACGTGGGTTGGTCAATCACACCAAGGAGGCTTTGGGCGGCAATCTCGCAAAAACCGTCGTAATCACTTGCAGTGCGGACAGCAAGGCGGTCTTTGAGCAAAAACTCCGAGCCGGGTGGCGGCTGAAAAAAGAGCTTCTTAAAATCAAGTTGCAACTGCTCTGCGGTTTTGCTTTTAATCGTGTTCTCCGTCATATTTTCGTGGAACAGTTGTTTTTCCTTCTCGGTGAATTGTTCAATCCCCGTCGAAGAAATCAGCACAATACGCTTGACACGGCTTGCATAGCGCATAGCAAGATTAAGCGCAACCTGCCCGCCCATGGAGTGACCCACAAACGTTGCACGGTTCACATTGAGCGCCTCAAGAAGTTTTATCACCACATCGCCGTAAAAAACAATCCCTATTGGTGCTTGTCCTTTGGTGTTCACGTTTTTGCTGGAACGCCCATATCCGGGCAAGTCTATGGCAATACAACGATGTGTTTTACTGAGTTCTTTTATCTGCTTAGTCCATACAGGCATATATCCATTCAACCCATGGATAAATACTATCGTATTCGCGTTGTTATTGCCTTCGTCAATATACGCCACCTCGACGCGTTGACGGGGAAGTTTTTTCTTCTTCACGGCAAATTCATATGGCTGCAACAACGCACCAATAGTGTTTCCTGTTTCTTGCGCACCTACCTCAATAGCAGGCGGACCTGAATCTTGTTGTTTACTGTTTTTATTAAGGCGAGATTTGCGGCGCTGTGCCTGTGCTTCATTGGGCAATACCGCCACGATAAGTACAGCAAAACATAAAGCGCACAGAGTATGGACAATCATAGCAGAGCGAAACAACAAAAAACGGTCGGAATGGATCATACCTGAACGGATTAGGAGTGCAACAAAAAAGAGAATAAGCGGCTGTCAAAACTAATATCAACACCAACCACAAACAACGATAAACCGCGATGGTATTTTCTGCAAAGTTGTGGAAAATATGTCGGATATGCAAAAACGAGAATGAAGAATTGAGAATGAAGAATGAAGAATGCTGGTATTAGTAGTGTTACAGCGTCGCACAAGCAAAGTATTTGTACGTTAGAACATTCTCAATTCTTCATTCCCCAAAACTAAACCGCTAATCCACCATCCACGCCAAGCACCGCTCCGGTAATAAATGAGGCATCATCCGAGGCAAGAAACAGATAGGCTTTTGCCACATCCTCCGGCGTTCCTGCACGACCAAGCGGTGTCCGGTCGTGCATGGATTTTACCACATTTTCAGGAATCGTGCCGACCATCTCCGTCGCAATAAATCCGGGCGCTACCGCATTGACGGTGATGCCCTTCCGCCCTAATTCTTTCGCCAACGTTTTGGTCATGCCAATCACAGCGGCTTTCGTGGCAGCGTAATTCACTTGCCCGTAATTGCCGTAGATGCCAGCAATGGAGGACGCATTAATAATCCGCCCAGATGTTTGCGCGATCATCTGCGGCGCTACAGCTTGTGTGCAAACAAATACACCCGTCAGATTCACGTCCAAAACCTGCTGCCACTGCTCCGGTGTCATTTTCAACAACGAAGCGTCGCGCGTAATTCCGGCATTGTTGATGAGGATATCTATTCTGCCATACTTGGCGACAATCTGTGCCACAGTCGCCTGCACAGATGCGGCATCGGCAACATTCACCGTGTAAAATTCAGCCTTCGCTCCATTTTCCGAGCCGTTTGTAGCCAGCTCTTCCAGCACAGACGCGCCTTTTGAAGCGTTTACGTCCCAAAGCAGCACCGTTGCACCCTCACGGGCAAAAAGTTTCGCGGTCGCAAGTCCAATGCCTTGTGCTCC
>JANYIG010000080.1 GCA_025358765.1 Candidatus Kapaibacterium sp. | reverse complement strand
GTCATATGCTCGTGGCTGGGTTGTAGGTGGTTTGTGATGATTCCACTACAAACCTACGCCACGTGCGTATGGTCTTCAACTTTCAAAGAACTTTTTTTCTAAATATGTGTACGGTACTGAAATTCTGTATCTTTCATTTTTCCGCTTTTTTGACATTTTGGGGAATCACAGTAGTCAAGTCGCAAAAAAAACGGATTTTGTTTAAAAAAACATGAATCAATCACGAAGAATTTTGAAGAAATTAAAAACGATTTGCCGCTGCCCTCTGCGCTGCACAGTTGTACCGCGAACGCAAAGATGAAAAACTGAACGGATAAGGCTTGTTCTGCCGAAATTCGATGCTCTTCTTTTTGTAGCCCGACCGAAAATGCGTACTTTTGACGGGTAAAATCACCAAAAGGGTTTTACGCAAAAACCCTCTGTTTCGCCTGTTTAGAAAGCCGCGCTTTGTTGTGTCTGTTCAAAAATATCGAATCATTACGAGTACCGATAGCAGGCGTGTTCCGTAAAATTATTGGTGGCTATTGGCAAGCCGTGCTGTTGTTGTTGCCAATGGTTTGTTCTGCTCAACCGCTCGTGCCGCCCCCCGCCCCGCCGCTTTTGCAATACTCCTACTCTTTCGAGCATCTGTCGCAAGAGCAGGGGCTTTCTTACAACACCGTTACCAGTTTTACGCAGGATAAACAGGGTTTTCTCTGGATTGGAACGTTTGATGGTCTGAACCGCTACGACGGCGTGAATTTTAAGATTTTTCGCCCCCGAACAAATGACTCAACACCACAATCATCCACACAAATTCGCCGTTTATACACCGACAAACGGGGCGATATCTGGATTGTGAATTTTGACAATACCTTACAACGCTTTAACCCCCGCACCGAACGTTTTGTGAACGTGCCTATAGCAGATGTAACACCGCTCAGAGGAAATTTCATCAATGCTATCATGGAGGATGCCGAGGGAATACTTTGGATAACAACGAGTGAGGATATACGACGCTACAACGCTGCGACGCAGACATTTACCAGTTTTTTTTCGTTCGGCTCCGCTAAAGATACTCTCAATTCGCTGGCAGGATTAACGGAGTTTTCGGATGCCCGTGCAGCGGCTTCTGAACGTCGTTTGTGGATTCGTAAACGCGGTGGCTTGGTTGAGTTCGACCCAATGCGGGGCAAATTTGCACATTACAATTTCATCAATACAGCAGAAGACCAGCATTTTTTTTATTCTGAAATTGTTCGAGATTCGGCAGGATTCCTGTGGTTGAGCCACGAAAGTGATATCTATTGTTTTGATATGCATTCCAAAAAACTTGTTGCTCACTACCCTGAAGAACGTTACGCCAGCCAATCTCTTTTTATCAATCCAAAAAAAAATTATTTCCCCATACGAACAACGCTCTGTGCGCCGGACGGAACGGTGTGGTTTGGCTCGTACGGCGGTATCGTTACGCTTCGCCACAACGGGAATCCTCAGAAAGCAACGCTAACATTACACCAAAATGACGACGCAAATCCCATGAGTTTAAGCGGAAACGGCATTCGTACGCTTTTTACGGATAAATCGGGTGTTGTGTGGGTGGGCGGCGAACCGTTTGGTATCAACAAATATACGCCCTACAAACAAAAATTCCTCTTATACCAGCACTCTGCAACAAACTCAAATACGTTGGGAAATAATTATGTGCGCGGTATCTGCCAAGATCGGAATGGCGTTTTATGGATAGCAACGCATTTTAATGGGATTAGCCGCTATGACCCCGCCAATGGTCAATGGACGCGCTTCCATGAGAATATTCAAAAAAACACTTCCAAAAAACATGCTCTTCCCGTTAATGAAATTTGGGCAGTGTATGAAGACCGCTCTGGAGCGCTGTGGGCGGGAACAAGAGGAAACGGTTTGTTGAGGTTCGACGCTCGGGCGGGGCAATTTGTCCAATCACTGCTTGTGCCGAAAACATCTATCGTCCAAGTTATCACCGAAGACCGCGCCGGAAACCTGCTTGTGGGTACTCGCGGGAACACACCGAATACAGGGGTCTATGAGATTGCTCCGGCATCCACCGCCAACAGCCGGCAGCGTTCTGTCCGTTTTTACAATACCGCAGCCAGTAGCAGCGTTGTCGGTGCCAACGGCGATGTACAGGCAATCTATGAAAGTCCCGATGGAATACTTTGGGTAGGCGGTGAAAAAAATCTTTTCCGCATAAACAGGACACACAATGACATTGCAGATTACACGCACAAATTATTAGCTGGGTATGAAAATTCTGCCGCTTTAAGCATAGGATGTGTTGCCTCATCAATTCTCGAAGACCGTGATGGCACTATGTGGATTACGACGAAAGTTGCAGGGGTGCGGCGGTACGACCGTGAACGAGACATTTTTACGCCTTTTACGGAACATGATGGATTGCCGAATAACAATGTGTATGCGATGATTCAAGATACAAAAGGTAATTTTTGGATAAGCAGTGATGCGGGTTTGAGCCTGTGGGATAGAAGAGCAAATACCTTTCGCACCTTCACCATAGCCGACGGCTTGCAAGGGCGCGAATACAATCGGCGGAGTTTTTTTAAGAGTACAAATGGCATGATGTTTTTTGGCGGTACAAACGGCTTAAATGCGTTTCATCCCGATAGTTTGCGGTTTAACCCGCTGCCGCCACCTATCGCACTCACACAGCTCAAAATTTTTGCCCAAGAAATGCCGTTGGATAGCATCATTACTCGTCCACCGAGCGAGCTTCGTGACTACAGCGGAACTGTCACGCTCCGCCATGATCAAAATTTCCTTAGTTTTGCTTTTGCCGCCTTAGATTTCCACGTACCACAAAATAATGTGTATGCCTACACGCTGGAGGGCGTGGATAAGGATTGGATACAAAACGGTACAAAACGCGAAGCCGCGTACACAAACCTTGATGCAGGAGAATACATGTTGCGTATTCGCGCCGCCAACAACGATGGTGTATGGAATATGGATGGTCTGACATTGCGGGTGGTGATTTTGCCCCCGTGGTGGGCAACGTGGTGGTTCCGTACGCTGATGGTTGTAGTTGCTTGTGGAGTAGTTGTTGGAGTGTTGCAAAGCTATCGCCGCCGTATCGCTCGTTTGCAACAGCACCAAGAAGAACTCCTGTTGCATATTGAGGAACGGCAGCGTGCAGAAGCTGAATTGCAGGTTTCCGAGCAAAAATTCCGTGCGCTTTTTGAAACCTCACCGCTTGGGATGATGCTTTGGGCGGCAGACGGGCGGATGTTGGAAGTAAACGCTGCTTTTGGGCGCATTTCCGGTTACACGACAGACGAAGCGGTTACCATAAATTTTTGGACGCTACTGAACGAATCGCAAAATACCGTGATTCGATATTCACTCAAACAGCGCGGTTCGTTTGGTCCCGTCGAGCAGTCGTTGGTACGAGCAAGTGGCGAAAAACTTTCGGTCATATTGTACGGTATTGCTATTGGCGGAGCAACGGGAATAGGTGAACATCCACGCGACGTTGGCGACGGGCGCGTCTGGTCAGTGCTGGAGGATGTGACCGAGCGCAAACGCGCTACCGATGCGATGTTGCGGTATCAGCTCAATCCGCATTTTATGTTTAACGTGCTAAACTCAGTCAATTCGCTCATGAGTGAAAACCAGCGCAATGCAAGGCGCATGATTATCCAGTTTTCGAGCCTTTTGCGCCATACGCTTATGGCAAGTTCTAAACAAACCGCACCGCTTGGCGACGAGATAGAAGCAGTAGAACATTATCTTGCTATTGAAAAACTGCGTTTTGAAGAACGTTTGGAAGCCACGATTGATGCCGAACGCCGTACCCTTGGCTTGAATGTTCCCGTGTTTTTGGTGCAGCCGTTGGTAGAAAATGCTATCAAGTACGGAATGCAATCTTCCGAAGAAGCGCTTACAATCACGATTACAAGCTCGATACAGGGCGAACAGCCGGACGAATGGTTGTGCATCGAAGTTTGCAATACGGGCGAATGGTTGCGGGAGGGTTTGACGGACGGTGTAAGCACGGATGCGCCTTCGACGGCAAAACGACGAAGCACAGGTATAGGTTTAGAAAACTTACGAAAACGGTTGCAGCAGTTGTATCCCGACGGACATAGCATGAGTATTCAAGCGGAATCTGGCGTGGTAACGGTGGCGGTACGTATTGCCACACGGGAATTGACGACAAAATCGTAACACAGCAGTTTCATCGGCTTTAAAAAGGAAAAACAATATGCCTTCCAACGCTCTTACTGCGCTCATCGTTGATGACGAACGCCTTGCGCGGCGTGAATTAGCAAGGCTTTTGGAAGAATTTGCCGACCGCATCACGGTTATAGGTGAAGCAAGCAATAAACGCGAAGCTGTGGAGTTTTTGAACAATCCGCCGAACAACATTCGCCCCGACGTGGTATTTTTGGACATCAATATGCCACACGGTTCTGGTTTTTCTGTCTTGGACGAAGTTGGGCATGGCACCGACGAGGGCAACGATTTTAGCATTGTGTTCGTTACGGCGTATGATGAGTTTGCCCTTCGTGCTTTTGCCGTCAATGCGTTAGATTATGTGTTAAAACCCCTTGACCCTGACCGTTTAGAACACACGATTGAGCGACTGTGGAAGGTACATAAAAAAGAGCAATTACCTATAGTTCATGCGCCCGCACCCCAAACTCAAAGCCGCGAACCATCAAGCGATCCGTCACTTCTTACGCCGGAAGATTACGTTTTTGTGACATTCGGCAAACAGCGTCGTTTTGTGCAAGTGGAAGAAATTATGTGCATCACCGCCAGCGACAATTACACGGAACTTTGGCTGCCCGATGGTGGCAACGCTACCAAACGTGCCATGTTGCTCCGCACAATGAACGAGTGGGAAGCAATACTGCCGGAGCAATATTTTCAGCGTATTCACCGTTCAACGATTATTAGTTTGGCATTTGTTGACGCTTCGTACCCGATAGAAACCACAGCGAATGGGGCGTTTGTGCTTTTGCGCGGTATTGCGGAACCCTTTGCCATTAGCCGCCGCTATTTTTCCAAACTCAAAGAGCGGTTTTAACCTTGCCGGCAAAAAATGCGCTGCCGCCGAATGTAACCTTTTTCCCGTTTTCGACACTTACCATACAAAGTGACAACGCATAATTATTCCCCAAACAACGCTGCCGAATGAACAACCAAACGATCAACGCATTCCGGACAGCTTCTCAAAGCGTACACTGTTGTCCGATGGGAGCGCACGGTCTATTTTTTTATGATTTTTTCTTGAACAGTATGAACAATCAACAAAATTCCCATCTGCATGCCGCCGTCG
>JANYIG010000057.1 GCA_025358765.1 Candidatus Kapaibacterium sp. | reverse complement strand
TTCTGTGGTACTTGGTGGTGCAAAACTACCTCATAGTGCCAAAAAGTCTATTAAACGCACTGGCAAGCCTGTACGACGTGTTAAACAGAAGACATTTGCTATACGGCATGATGATTTGGCTGAGATTGCTCAAAAAGTTGGCGTTCCCGAAACTGCGGTTATCAATATGGGAATCGCTCTGGTGAGGAAAAGTTTCTGTGTGTAAAATTTGTACATGTCAGGTAAATGACATATTTTACTACCTATGAAAAAACGTTCAATTAGTGATATTGCGCAGAAGGGTGGTTTTCCGCAAGCTATTGACGAAGTAGTTCGGACAAATCGCCCTCTTATTGTAACGGTTCGTGGTAAATCGGCTGTTACGATTTCTCCGTGTTCGCCGCTTGTTGAAGATGCTCTAACTGACACGGCAACGTTCGGACAAGTTTTGTCAATGCTTTCTGCTGCGGGTTTAGATGATGATTTTGATGAGCACCTAATCCGGCATTTCATGCTGGGCATTATGGCTCAAAGTGTCTTAATGTCTCGTAATCAAGAGCTTGCTCAAACTGTGTTTCAAGCGGGTGAGCGTATGCTGGAGCGTTTGCGACGATTGCCGTTGTTGTTCTCTGAATCAAATAGTATCACAATGCAACGTTTCGCGCACATTATGAAAAATTCATCGGAGGAAAGTGGCTCTGTCCCGCCAATGACAACCGCTCGCGCCGATGTCTCAACGACGAAGCAACAAGAGGGATTAGATTTTGCTAATCCCTCGCTTCCTCGCAAACGTGGACGACCACGAAAAACAGAAAATTCGTCGTTGCCAAAGCGGAAAATTGGCACGAAGCGCGAAAAGCCTGCTTCTTAGCGGGTTTTGAGGGATGAGTATCCTCTAAAATACACTATGCAAAATTTTGAGTGGAACACTACGAAGGCTGAAACAAATTTTGTGAAGCATGGTGTATCTTTTGATGAAGCTCAAAGTGTTTTCACTGATAGTTTCGGTTTAGAAAAGCCTGATTACAAACATTCTGCACTGGAAACCCGTTGGACACTGCTTGGTCTATCATCTTTAGAACGAGTATTACTGACGGTTTACACGGAACGAGATACTAACATTCGTTTAATTTCATCACGGAGAGCAAATGCAAAAGAGCGCAAAAACTATCAAGCCTACCGTCGTTCACGCGGTGGATAACGATGATGATTTTGATATACCAGAATTTGATTTCTCTCGTGCAGTGCCGAATAGGTTTGCCGAGCGGTGCAAAGAGGGTATGACACGAACGATTACTGACACGACAGGAAAGAAAACTTTTTACGTTTCGTTAGATGCCGATGTAGCGGTGAATTTTACTTCACCAAAAGCGGTGAACGATGTGCTTCGTTTGGCGATGAAAAAACAGGCAAAAAACGAAATAAAAAAAGGTCAAAAAGTGGCAAAAAAATGATGCTTTTACCTCTCTTAACTTGAGAATATGTGATTAAAGCGTGGGAGATTCTCGTAATGACCTATAAAATCAATGACTTATAGAAACACAAAAAAAACCTCATTTCCTCCGCCGGGAAGCATGGAAAACGAGGTTCATTTAGCAACAAAAACCGCTGATTTTTTCATCGTTTTTAGACGATAAAAAACGGCTCTTGTATAGTTTTCTATGACAAATATAGAATTTACTGACGAATCATCAAAACACGATAAACGTGTTACCCGTCTCGCGGTGCATAAACGCAGGACGGTTGCCATGTTGAATTATTTTTCTTCTCGTAAACACGTTTTTTCCGCGCATCAACTTCGCCGCTATCGCTGGTGTCATAACTATCTCCTCTTTCGCCATTTTCCTCAATCTGAGAAAACAGTTCTTCATGAAGCGAAGCATTGTGATATGCACTTGCTATGCCCGATGTGTGCTATTCGCCGTGCTGCTCGTGCAGTGATGAAGTATGAACAGAAAACGGAAGAGCTACTTACTCGCAATCGTTCTTTGAGCCTGTACTACGTGGTTTTGACGGTGAAAAATGGCAAACGTTTAGGCACGTGTTTTGACCATTTAGAGCAGTCTATGAGGTTATTTATTGCTCGCAGACGTGAAGCAATCTCTTATGCTAAAACTGGTCGTAAGAAGTTTGCTTATGCTGCAAACAGTGTTTTTGCAGGTGTAACGGCAGGAGCATACTCGTTTGAAGTAAAACGCGGCGCAAACTCTGGTCTTTGGCATCCACACACGAATTTGCTGCTTTTGACGGATAAACCTCTTTCGCAAGCTGCGATAAGCGAGGAATGGCGAGAAATAACGAAGGATAGTTATGTGGTGCATTGTGAAAAGAAGCCTGATAATCGTAAAGCATTCGTTGAAATCTTCAAATACGCTCTAAAATTCAGTGATATGGAGTTTGCGGATAACTACCACGCATGGGAAACGCTACAAAAACGGCGGTTGTGTGGCTCGTTTGGTGATTTTCGGGGTTTAGAGATTCCGAATAATGATGATGAAGACGTTCCAGAAGAGTTTATAGAGCTTTTTTATCGTTTTGACGGGTCAAAGTATGCCCAGAGCGATAAAAATCGTTTGTAGGGCATTTACGGGGGTTTTTAAGGGAGTTTCTGAGGGTTAGATGAGGGTTAGATGAGGGTAATTCTGTGAACACGGTTTTTTGTATGTGGTTTTCTATTGAGGTGTTATTGAATAGTCACTGAGGCAGTTATTGAGGGTTCACAAGAGCCGTTTTTATCACTTTTCAATGTTAATTTTATGAAGATAGTTGTTTACAACAACAAGGGTGGCGTAGGAAAGAGTACCCTTGTTTGT
>JANYIG010000054.1 GCA_025358765.1 Candidatus Kapaibacterium sp. | reverse complement strand
AGATTTAGATTTAGATTTAGTACCTGCGCCCTTTAACGTTAGCTCGCTTCCCAGAATTGTTACATCTTTGAAGCCCTCCGTTTCAATTGAAAGTACCTGTTCATTTTCAATCAAATACGCTTCCATTACCAACTCACCTTTAAATGGAAATGTATCGATGGAAACGTTATTAATAGATAGCTGTTTATATGCGTGCACAATTTTCTCCGAAAATGGTAGTAGATTTTTTTAGATATAATTTTGTTTCCTCAGTGCATTTCCTCGCCGCCGCTCACATTCATTGCCTCACCCGTGATGTAGTCAGCATAGTCGGATACCAGAAACACACTTTGCTTTTGCAATATCCGTTGTCAAACCCGTGTACACAAGCGGGGTGCTGGACATCATGTCAGCTACGTATTGGGTATAATTGTTATTATTGGTGGGGGCATCTTGGCGGTATTATTCTTTCAGCCGCTTTTTTTCTTCTCTACGAAGGAGTTTTTTTGCATTGCGTTCAATAGTATCCTGATGCGAAAAAAACGCTTCAAATGCTTGCCCTACAACTGAAAAACTCCATCCAAGCAACGGATATAAAAACCACCAGTGGTCAGGTGTTGTCATGGCATTTATAATCGCGAGTATGCCGTTGACTGGAAGAAAAATGGATAAATTTATAAAAAAATCCCGTTTCTTGCGTTGAAGCCACCGCTCTTTTGCACGATCAAGCTCACCATGAGTGACTTCTTCCAATGCTGCCGACTCAATATCTTGTTCTGTTAGACCTAATTCACGAGCGACTTCTAAAAGTTGCTCGTGGGAGATAGCACCACTGCCAGATTCACGTTTTTGAATTGCACGACTCAAAATCCGCTCCATATCTTCTTTTGAATAGGTCTTCATTGGTCATCCTATACAACTACGGTGGCGGATTGATACGGTCGTGGGTTCACTACGCCAAGTACTCTGCGAAGCAGCATGATTTGTCCGGCATGATAGATATTATGTTCGGCTATACCATGTAGTAGTATTAAATATGGATATTTTTTACCCGGAACTATTTTTGTGAGAATGCTATCATCCACAAGGCTCAAAACATCAAGCAATCGTCGATGTTCATCATCCAAACGCTTGAGCGCTCGTTGCCACTCACCATCACTTACTTCACTCACCTGATGCCAGTCTTCGTCGGGAGAAGGCTCGCACAATTCACCAAAGGTTAATCGTTCCACCACGCGAATCCAGGTAGTACAGTGCAATACAAATTCCCAAATGGAATGGGCATCGGTAATTGGCTTGGCTGCTGCTTGTTCGGCGTTCACGTCTTGTAATGTTTCTAACAGTGCCGGACCATGCCATGCACCCTGACGATATGAACGTTCAATATGTTCTTTGATGTGCTGAATTTGTGTACGCGGCATGATCGCCCCCTTTAAAATTAGTACGTAGAAAATTATACGAAACATACAAAATAGGCAATCTTGGTAATATGTCGGCACTCTGCGAGTTCAAACATTGTCCCAAAATTGGAGATAGATGTAGCCGCTGAACAATACCAGTATTGGACGGTTTCATCCAGGTATCCGTTTTTGTCGTTCCCCAAAGCATCGCTCACGCCTTCATAAATAGGGAACTTTATTTTTTTTTCATACTACCAGTTGCTGATGCTGGAACATTCGCAGAAATACCCGCTTCCATAAATCCATCGTCAGAAAAATTACCTCCCTTAATTGTCCAAATATTGTATGTTCCACTTGTGACATCACCGTTGTTGTCAAATTCCAACATTCCGCTTGCACCGTCGTAATTGATGACTTTACCCTGTTTCAAAAGGCTGACTCCTTTAGCAAATTCGTTCACGTTTACGAGTTCAGCTTCTTTGCTTGCTTTGGAGATGCTGCGAAGATTTGCGGCAATGTCTTTGGGTTTGGCAGAATTTGCTTTCGTCGTTGCATATGCAAGCGTATAAATTGCGTCATATGCCGTAGCAGCGTACGCTGCGGTGGCTTCCACATTCAGCAGTGAAGCTAGTGAAGCGTTCGCAACGTCAGCAGAGTCTTCCGTTGGCAAATAATTGGCGTACTTAGCAATGAATTTATCAAAGTTAGGATAGTTTTTTGGGTGAGTATAGACCAAACCCCGCATCCCTTCAAGGTAGCGATTGGACTCCACACCAATGGCGAGGTCGTTGTTGTAATTGGCATCACAGCCAAACAAAAGCGGCTTATACGAATCACCTAAATAGCCTTTTTTCACGGATTGATTCACAATTTGAGCACCATCTTCGCCATATGTTATCATATAAATTGCATCGGGCTTGTCTTTGTAGAGCTTTTTCAGAAGTGGTGTGAAGTCAGCATTCTTATACTCTGCCCATTCAGGGTAATTTTCTACACTTAAAATCTTCCCTTTGAGTTTTTTAAATTCTCGCTGAAATACCGTTGCAAGACCGTTTCCGTAGGCATTATCTACGTGGATAACGCTTACACGTTTGTGTTTGAGGCTATCGAACCATCGTGCCGCTAATTTTCCCTGAAACACATCCGCTGGAATCGTACGCCATACCAAATCATTATCGGCAAGAATGCTAATTTTGGGCGACGACGACGATGCCGTCATTATCAGCACACCTTTGGGGATCGTTATTTCTGTGGCTTTCATTGTCATTGCTGAACCGCCGGAGGTGATAATACAGGATGCGCCTTTGTCAATCAAGCCATTTATAATACCAGGCACTTTCGCATAGTTTTTTGTGGCGTTATAACTCACCAAAAGCTCAAGCGGTCGTCCCAGAATGCCGCCTGCGGTATTGATTTCATCAACCGCCATGCGTGCTCCTTTTAAAGCGGGTTGCCCAGCTGGGTCACTGGCAATGATGCTGTAACCGATTTTGATAGACTCGCCTTTAGGCATTTGGGCTAAAACGGTGCTGCAAACGCTCAGGAGTCCCAAAAAAACGCCGAGTAAGCATCGTACTTTGCGTGATCGTGATGTAGATAAACAATAATACTTCATTTTATTTCCTCGTAAACGGACAGTGAAACAAAAACAGGGCGCTTCATGGAAATGAAATCGTCCCTGCTTCAACAAATTTTCCTTGCGACACGCGCCAGACAATGTACGTGCCATATGTCACATCACCATTGGTATCAAATTCAATCGAACCGCTGGCTCCTTCATAGTTAATTTCCTTACCCGCTTTGATTGCTGCTACGGCTTTGGCAAATTCACCGACATTGATAATTTCTGCGTCTTTGCTGGCAATGGAGATACGACGCATATTTGCAGCAATATCTGTGCCTTTAGCAGAGCCACCTTTGAGAATGGCGTATGCGAGTGAATAAATTGCATCGTAGCTCGTTGCAGCAAAAGAATGAATTGTCTCCATATCCAACAGCGATGTCAACGACGGATTTGCTCGCAAGAGTGAGTCGCTGCCTAACGTTTTATACGTTTTAAATTTCGCGGCAAAACGCTCATAATTCACAGAATTTTTGGGGTGAATAAATGAAAGTCCCATCATTGTTTCGATAAGCTGTGTATCAACACCGAGCAAAAAATCACTATTGTAATTGCCGTCGCAGCCCAAAATCAATGGCTTGTATTTGTTATTGATGCCACCGAGAAAACCGTATTTTTTTGATTGGTTGATAATTGCTATGCCATCTTCAACATATGAGATTAAGTAAATCACATCCGGTTTATATTTGTAGAGTGAGTCCAGCATAGGCTTAAACTCAAAATCCTTATAGGATGTGCGGTCTGGAAAACGAACTTGCGTTATCACTTTGCCATTGCGTTTCTCGAACGCCTCGCGGAACGTACGTGACAGTTCTAACCCGTAAGCATTATTTAAGTAGATGATGCCTACGGTTCTATATTTTGTTGTGTCAATAAGGGATGCCATGAGTTTCCCCTGATACACGTCCGATGGTATTGTACGCCATACCAGTCCTTTATCGAGGATATTTGTCACGTGCGGAGAAGACGCTGAACTTGCAATTAAAACGACATCTTTTGGGACAGTAAGTTCAGCTGCCTTGAGTGCAATGTCCGAACCGCCAGTCACGAGGACTGACGTAGCTCCACGATTAATTAATGTCTGAATGGCGGGATGTACTTTCGTGTAATCGCGAGTTTCGCTGTAGGATGTGATGAGTTCTAATTTCCTGTCCATGATACCACCCGCTGCATTTATTTCCTCAATTGCCATTTCGGCGCTGCGGAGCTGTGGCAGGTCATCAGGATCGGAGGCAACAATATTAACACCGATTTTAATCGTACCGTTTGGCACTAACCCTTTTGCAGAGGGCTGGGAAATTGTCGGAGCAGATTGCTTTGCAGATTGCTTCTTCTGTGCAAAAATATGAAAAGTACAGATCAGAAAAGCTATCAACCAGACTATATTATACTGAACTGATCGAACAGTAAAGAGCGAAGACACAAAACAGATACGATAGTTTATCATGGTATCATAATGATCAATACTGCGGACAATTAATTAGGCATTTTGTTGAGAATCGAAGCCCTACAAGGGTCTTACGGTAGATTTAGCGGTATTGATGTCGAAAATATTTTTTTTAAATACCCGAATTAGTGAATTGTAATGGGTGTTGCTTTTTCAGGGCGGCAACCTGTTATGCCAGAATAAAACGTGCGGATAATTTCTATATCTGCATCAATATTACCTGTAGGAATAACAATTATTCCTAAGCCGCCGATTTTTCGTTTATAATCCAGAAAACCGCATACAATAGGCACACCTGCTTGATGAGCGATATGATAAAATCCTGTTTTCCATCGTTTAACATTGCTACGTGTGGCTTCAGGCGGAATGATTGGCATAAAACGTGGTTGCTCTCGGAAGGTCTTCACCATGGATTCCACCAAATTGTTACTCTTACTACGGTCAACAGGGATTCCACCTAAAGCCCGCATGATCCCACCAAATGGAAAACGGAACAGCGTATTTTTACCGAGCCAGTTTATTCGTAAACCGAGATTTATTCCAGCGAGTAGCGTAATAGGGAAATCCCAATTGGATGTGTGTGGTGCTGCGATAATGACATAGCGCTGAATTTTCGGCGCTTCGCCAATAACGCTCCAACCACGCAGTCTCAACAACCATCCTGCAAAACGCCGTATCACGAGAATTCTTCCTATCCGTAAAAAGCCTGAAAATCAGGTGTAAAATACAAATTGAAACCCATTACGGATTCCTTACTATTCGATACCGATGCGATATGGGAATTTAATCATAAAAACATCGCTGAAAATATTGATAGTAAAACATCGGAATTCCTTATCTTTGTAAGGGTTGCGGTTATTTCTTGCAAAAATGTGTCAGAGAGATTTGCTGAAAATCCTATCGGTAGCATATACCTGTAATCACCAAAATACTTGTCGTCACGCTATAATCCAAATTCAATATGGTATTGCGTTTTTCATTCTTGCGTAGATTGAGTTTGAACACGGTTTTTTTTCTCAAAAACTACCTCTCCAAAGCTGTGCCAAACAATGGTGCGATGACTTTTACGATTTGTACGCTCCTGATTTTTACGTTGCATAGCGACCTTATGGCGCAGCTCAAACAGCGCAATAATCGAGCAGATTACATTGTTATTGTGCCGTCCGGTGTTCGGTTTAATGCCGCTGTGCAAGAGTTCGTGCAATGGCGCTCGTCGAAGGGACTTATCGTTCGTTCTATGTCGGTGGACGATATTTACAAAGAATTTCAAACCGAAAATCTCTCAAAACCTGAAGCTATCCGTGAGTTTTTGAGTTACGCACTGGAATATTGGCAGCAGCCTTCACCACGATATGTTTTGCTCGCTGGCGGCACGAGCCTAATTCCGAGTTATCGCTTCCCTTCGCTCGTATTTCGTGACCTTAAAGAAGATTCCGTTTCATTAGATGAATGGTTTGTCGTGAACAAGTATCGGGCTGATACGTGGCCCGATGCTGCCTTAGGACGATTTCCTGCGAGAACGGTGCAGCAGCTTCGGAGTATCATTGCCAAAACCAAGAGATTTGAAGATGAGCTGCAGCGCGGCTCGTATAAGTTTGATTGCTCTGTCCTTAGCGCAAGTGATAACACAACAGATGGTGATTATTTTATCTCAGCAGCTAATTCTTTTGTGAACAAAAGTTTGCCATCGCATTTCAGAACGCAGCGTGTGTATTATGATTTCCGCGAATCTGGCACAACGAAAGCAAAATATGATATTGCTGACGTGATGAACAATGGAACGATATTCTTCAATTTTTATGGACATGGAAGCCCAACAGTTTGGTCACAACGAAAGATTTTTGTTTCTACTGACGTTGATGAACTATTGCTCAAAGGTACGAATCCATTCATTTTTACCACAGCCGCTTGCAGCCAAGATTTTGATACGCCAGAAACCCCTTCTACCATTGAAAAACTTATGAATATGGAAGCCGGAGGTGCAATCGCAACTCTCGGGGCTACGGGAATTATGTATGTTGATGCGGCGGAAGATATTTTGAATAAATTTTATCAATTGTTGTTGCATCGCATCAATTATGGATTACCCGTAACCACTATCGGTGATGCTTTTTTGCAAACAAGGCTACATTCTCTTGGCAATGTGTTTGGAGATAATCCGGGCGACCAACTCATACGGCGCTACTCTTTGCTCGGCGATCCAGCGCTGGCGTTGCCACAAGAAATGCTTTCACCCGTGTATAGTACGCCTGTACAACCAGAGCCAACGGCACTGCAAAGTGGTAATTATCCGAACCCGTTTAGTAACTATACTCGTGTTCGGTTTACCCTCTCAGCTCCGAGCAGAGTAACATTGAAGGTGCTTAACAGCATTGGGCAGGTCGTGTTTTTTTCCGACGAAGGACGCTATCACGCAGGGAGTTTTTATATTCCCGTGGATTTGAGCGCCTATTCACAAGGAACATATTTCTATTATCTACAAGTTGGAGAAATGCTAGAAAAAGGGACAATGCAGGTTGTTCGTTAAATACATATTCGATGATGGCGGCAACAAAATCAGGACATATTGCCCTTTTTTTATTCGGCGATCATCTTTTCTAACATATTTTCTAACCGCACTTTTATTTGGTCAATTTTTTTGAGCGCAAGCTGAATCGTTTTTTGATTTTCTTTCCGTAGCTTTTTTTCAATCCCTCCTAATATTTCATCTACTTCCTCTATCACCTCAGCGTTAATTGGAGATGAAATTAATTCCCTTTTCGTTGCTGGGTTTGCAGCAGTCGGCTTTACGACAGTCGGCTTTACGATTTCCTTCCGATACTTACTCAATTGTTTTTGAACTGCCGAAATTTTTTGTCCAGTGTCACTGGCAATTTTTTGTGCGGTTAATTTTCCGTCTGGGCGTTTACCATCGAATAAAACGGAATGTTCCGTTTTATTCCACTTTTGCCCACCACCTCGTGTTTCCTGCTGAATCTGTCCGTCAAAATCGGGGTATAATTGCTTGTAAAGGTTTATCCATTCTACTGTAGAGAAGTGCCTACGAAAGAGATTGTCTTTGATGATAAACTCTCGTTCGGCTTCTGCTGGAAGATCATCAATGACATATTGAACAGGGACACTTTTTAAACCTATATCACGGGCGACTTGTAGGCGGTTGTGTCCTGCGAGCAAGGTGTCATCTGTTTTTGCTATCAAAGGAACAATAATACCACGTTTTTCGATGTCTTCCCTTAGTTGGTCGAAGTAATCTGCGCTTTCTTCCTTGAAAAAAGCACTATTGAGCGGATTTTCTTTAAGTTTTGAAGGCGCAATTTGTTGAACATCGGAAAGTTTGATGCCTATTATTTCAACTCTTTTGGGTTCAACCCACGACAAAGGGTTGTTATGAAGTTTTGGTTTTTTTATGGACATTGGTGCAAATGAAGAATAATATTTGGTCTGGTGTATATATAAAATTTAAGGTTAGATAACCTTGACCATCCTCAAGCGTATCACCCCTCTGCAAGCCGCCACGAAGACGTGTTGCGTCTTGCTTCTCCCCTTATTAAGGGGAGATTGAGTGGGGTTCTTGCGTGTAAGGTTTGATGCGGTTTCCATGAATTTATCTAAAGTTCAATACAAAAGAATGCGCTCAGTAATTGCTCGTGTCAATTCGCGGTATTGTTCTGCTGGTTTGCTGCCGGGCTTATATTCAAAAATACTTTTTCCAGCAGAAGCAGCTTCTACCAAAGCAATACCTTCGCCAATTTGCACATCAAATAATTCGTTGCTATAACGCTCTTGAAGCGCCTGAAGTGCCTCGCAATGCATTCCTTTACGTTTATCGAACATTGTTGCTATAACGCCACTTACCTTTAATTTGGGGTTTGTGCGTTTTTGTACAACGTTTATTATTTCATACAATTTTGCCAACCCTTGCAAGGCGAAAAACTCCGTCTGGACAACCACGCATACATCGCTTGCTGCTGTAAAAGAATTAACGGTCAATATACCAAGACTTGGTGGAGTATCAATCAATACAACATCGTAGTTTGTTATTCCATCTAAAGCCTCGCGCAATACGAATTCTCGACCCGTAACGCCCTGAAGCTCGGATTCAATATTCGTAACATCTAACGAGGAGGGGAGTAAATGCAGTGTGGGGCTTAAAACAGTTGTAGCTTGTTTGACCGATGCCGTACCTCGTAAAATTTCGTACGTAGAATGTGATGGGCGATTATACTGACCAAAATGCGTTGTGAGGTTTGCTTGTGGATCCATGTCAATCATTAAAACCCGTTTCCCGAACTCTGTTGCAAGTGCATATCCGACGTTAGCGACGGTGGTGGTTTTGCCCACACCTCCCTTATGATTAGCAAATGCGATAATCTTCATACTTCCTATTCCTAAAATGTGCGACAAATCTGTAAAGTTCAAAATTCACTCTGTTCGGATAAATAAACAATAAAAAAACACACATTCTGCCAATATACTGTAAATAGGATGCGCTTTTTTTGTTGAGATTGCACTCATCTGTGTATCTTTGCAGGAATTATTTACGAAAACTTATGTATTCGAGAATGCTATGACTCCTACAAACCCAACACTTGAATACTTCCGTTCCTACATCGGAAAAGAATTAGACGAAAAAACGCCACCCGTTGTCCGATTCCTCCAACTCCGTATCCGTCAGGCAGATGTTGGGCTTATTATACTTGAAACTACGGTCAGACCAGATATGTGTAATCCTGTAGGGTTATTACACGGTGGAATGCAGTGCAGCATTATGGATGAAGCGCTTGGTATGTCCGTAGGGACGCTTGGCGTAGAAAATTTTTTTGTCAATACGAATCTATCGGTAGATTTTCTGGGAAAAGCAAAGGCTGGAGACGATGTTGTGGCAAAGGGACACGTTATTCGGGCTGGAAAGCAAATGGTAAATGTGCAATGTGAACTTACTCATGTAGATGGAACACTGATTGCGCGTAGTTCGTCGAATTTTTTCAAAACTGCCTTGGTGGCGTTTCGCGGATAGGATAGAAGGATGATGAAGTATCGTTTTCTTGAAGCAGAAAAACATATTGCGAACGCCGACCTGAAGTTGGCAGGTATTATTGATGAGCGCGGGCATTGTACGCTTAAACCGCAGAAGGATTACTTTTTTGTGTTGTGTGATTCGATTATCTCGCAGCAACTTTCCGTGAAGGCATCTGCAACGATTGTCAAACGATTTGAAGCTCTGTTTCCCCATAATAAACCAACACCTGAGTTAGTATTGCAATTGCCACACGAGCATATTCGCGGTGTTGGATGCTCCGCAGGAAAAACTCTCTATATTAAAGATTTAGCCGCAAAATTTACCGATACAACAATTAAGCCTGCGAAGTTAAAGGCAATGAGCGACGATGACATTATCCTATTGCTCACGCAAGTAAAGGGAATTGGGCGCTGGACGGCGGAAATGTTTTTGATGTTTTCTCTCAACCGTCCCGATGTGTTACCTGTTGATGATTTGGGAATCCGTAAAGCAATTATGAGTATTTATGGATTAGATGCCTTGCCTAAAGCAAAGGAAATACAGGAGATTGGAGAGGTGTGGAAGCCTTACAGAACGATTGCTTCGTGGTATTTGTGGCGGTCATTGAATAATCACTAGGCTTAACGAATTCCCTTCGTACTCTGTTACCGCAAAAACGTGTGCGCGAACCACCTCAATTCGCTAAGAGCGAAAGAAGGTGGCTCTTTTTCTTGCTTGCTGAAAGATTTTTTTTTATCTTACCGATTATTCGTAAACCATAGTAAGTAAAACCTATCCATGGGCATAAACATGATGTAGTTGATACGCTTCTTCAATCAAGTCTTTGTTAGACCGTTGCACTACAATTCCGTTTTCCTATTAAGCAGTGTCAGATACTGCCTGAATGGCGCGGTTACGTAGGGCTTAGTGCTTTGAAGACATGATTTCCTCTGAATCGTACCTATCACATCAGTTATTATTCACACACACTTTTTTATTAAGGAGTTCTTTTATGAACATTGTTGCTACACAACATACAAAGCGCAACATCCCATTGGGGTGGATGCTTGCTTTGGTTCTTGCTGCTGTGTTCTGTCTTTCTGGCGCTGACCTGTATGCCCAAATACGGACGATTACAGGAAAAGTTTCAGAAACCGGAAGTAATACTGCGTTAGGTGGTGTAAAAATTACGGGTAAAGGTACTCGTGCAGGTGCTTTTTCCAAAAAAGACGGCACGTATTCGATAGCAGTGCCGTCGGATGCAAAAGCGTTGGTGTTTGAATATGTCGGCTTCAAGAAAAAAGAAGTCGCCATCGGTAGCTCCGATGAGTTGAGCGTTCAGCTCGCTGAAGACGTTCTTAAACTCGAAGAGCTTGTGGTGACGGCTGTGGGCATCACGCAGGAAAAGAAAGCACTCACGTATGCAACCCAAGAGGTGAAGTCAGCTGAGTTGACGTCCGGTCGGCAAACAAACGTGATAAACGCCCTCTCTGGTCAGGTGGCTGGTGTGCAAATTAACTCTTCATCCGGCTCGCCTGGTGCTTCTACGTACATTCGTATTCGTGGGTTTTCCTCGATTCTTGGTAATAATCAACCACTCTTTGTTATTGATGGTGTACCGGTTGACAACTCAATTTCTGCAAGCAACGGTGGTTCCACCGGCGGTGTGGACGTTTCTAATCGTGCGTTGGATATTAACCCTGACGATATTGAATCCATCAACGTCCTTAAAGGTGCTGCGGCAACGGCAATTTACGGTATTCAAGCTGGTCCAGGTGCTATTATTATCACGACAAAGCGTGGCAAAAATGATGGTACGATTAGCGTAAACTATAGCTACACAAAAACGTTTGAAGAAGTGAATAAACTCCCCGATCTGCAAACAACATATGGTCAAGGAACGGGTGGTAATATTCGTCGCCCAGAAAACGGAACATCACAATCATGGGGACCACGTGCTGACTCACTTTTCTGGGACGGTAATAAATCCTACGATTGGGATGCCAATGGTAGCATCATCGGTAAAACGGCTGCCGCTGGGAATGCAAATGCAAAAGCCTTCACTCCATACGATAACCTGAAATCGTTCTTCAAAACCGGGCAGACAGACATTCATAATCTGAACGTCTCCGGTGGCAACAATAATGGAACGTTCTATTTAGGTGTTGCGGAAACAAAGAACAACGGCATTATTCCAAATACATCACTTGAGCGTACAACGCTTCGACTCAATGCTGATTACAAATTGGGTGCTGATTGGAAAGTTGGTGCTACAGTACAATATGCTCGGACGAATCAAGTTGCTGTTGAGCGTGGTTCAAACGTTGGCGGTATCATGCTTGGCTTGCTCCGCACACCGATTACGTTTGACAATGCAAACTCCGCTGCTGGTGTGACAAGCCCCGGAACAGACCTTCGTGCTGCTACATTTGCCCAAACGTCAAGCCGCTATCTTGATGCTGCTGGCTACGTGAACCAACGTACCTATCGTGGCACTGGTATCTACGATAACCCATTTTGGGCAGTGCAGCAAACACTGTTCCACTCTCTGAATGATAGGACATTGGGTAATGGCAGCATCACCTACGCCCCAGCTGATTGGTTTGGTAAAGATATTCTTGGCAATCTTGCCATTTCATACCGTTTGGGTGGTGATTTTTACACGACCAATAGCTATCAAAATCTGCCACGCCACTCGTCGAATGGAACGAGCGGTTCTGTCTTGAATGTGGACGAACGGAACCAGATTGTCAATTCTGACCTGTTAATTACGTTCAATAAAGAGTTTAGCCCTGATTTTAGTATGAATCTTGCTCTGGGCAACAATGCGTACCAAAATATTTATCAGTCGTATAGAGTCTATTCTTCAAACCTTGCTTTGCCTGATTTCTATAATATCTCGAATGCTGCTGACGCACCAACTATTACGCAGTTCTACCAATCCAAAAGAACGGGTGCTTTGTTTGCTACAGCGAGCTTTAACTTCAAAGAAACACTTATTTTGAACGGTACTGTTCGCAATGAATGGTCAACAACGCTTCCAGTGGCAAATCAAACATTCCTTTCGTACAGTGCTTCGGCTTCGTTTATTTTTACAGAATTGCTGAAAGATGCCATTGACCCAGAATTCTTGAGCTTTGGCAAGATTAGAGCGTCCTACGCAAAGAACGGTCAGGATGCTTTCATTTACTCGCTCTCGACACCATTCAATCGCGCTAACATTGCCGACGGTTGGGTGAATTATGGTATCACGTTCCCTGTGAAAGGTGTGTCTGGGTTCCAAAAAAGCCAAACACTTGGTAGCGGCGACCTTCGCGCTGAAAGTAAAACGGAGTTTGAAATTGGTACGGAGCTGAAGTTCTTCCAGAACCGCTTCAGCCTTGATTTCACGTATTACGCCAACAAAGTTGCTGATAACATCCTTTACGTTCCTGTTGCTTACACCAGTGGTTATGCGCAACGTACCATAAACGCCGCAACGATGGAAAATAGTGGTGTCGAGCTTGTTCTTAATGCTGCTATCATCCAAACAGATGATTTCAGACTAAATGCTCAAATCAATTTCTCTACCCTCAAGAACAAGGTGACTGGGCTTGCTCCGGGAGTTCCAAACGTCTTCCTTGGCGGTTTTAGCAGTGGTGGTGCGTATGCACAGGTCGGTCAACCTTACGGTGAAATTTTTGGTAGCGGGTGGAAACGCAATGCTCAAGGGCAGGCATTTATCGGTTCGGACGGCTTCCCAATTCCAACGGATACGATAGCTGGCTATGGTGTAAACATTCCTGATTGGCAAGCTGGCGTTCGCCTGTCTGCTTCGTGGAAAGGGTTAAGCATCTCCGGTTTGTTAGACATCAAAAAAGGTGGTCAGATCTGGAACGGAACCCGTGGCGCTTTGAACAACTTTGGTCGTTCCAAAGACAGCGAAAACCGTTACAAATCAACCTTCTCGAGTGGTGGGCTGCAAATTGTTGATAATGTATTCCAAGGAGTCCAAGATGGAACTGCCGATGCAAACAACAGCGGCGGCAAAGCAAACACGGTGAAAGTAGCGAACATTGGTCAAAACTGGTGGGGAAATCTTGGTATCTACAACAATTTCAATTCGACGCTTGCCGAGCCGCTCATGGAAGATGCTGGCTGGGTGCGCCTTCGTGAAGTGACGGTAAGTTACCAATTCCCGAAAGATATCGTGAGCAGTATCGGCTTCCTGACCAACCTTGAAGTGTTTGCTACGGGCAGAAACCTCTGGCTCAGCACGAACTACACAGGTGTTGACCCAGAAACAAGTTTGACAGGTGCACGGAATTCTCAAGGTATTGATTATTTCAATAACCCCGGTACACGCTCCTACTCATTCGGTATTAAAGTAGGCTTCTAACCGTTTGAATCCATCAATTTACCCTTGAAATAATAAAGGAAATCATATCATGAAAAAATATCTCGTTCTTATACTCATTGCTGTAGGTTCGTTCGCAACATCCTGCAGTAGCTGGATAGATCCAGCGCTGAATGTTGACCCTAATAATCCGTCCGATGCGCCACCGAGCTATCTTTTGCCGTCGGTAGAGGTACAACTTGCCTATACTAATGGTAGTACGCTCAGCCGCATGTCGAACCTTCTTACGCAGCAATACGAAGGCACAGACCGTCAGCACTTAGGATTCTATAATTATCTGATAACGTCGAATGATATTATTGATATTTGGGACAATATTTATTCGCCTACGCTTATCAACGCACAGATTCTTATTCAAAAATCAACTCGTGTTGAGTTTGTTGGTTTTAGAGCTGCTGGTCGCATTCTGACGGCTGCAGCTATCGGCGCTGCTACCGATGCCTTTGGCGATGTGCCGTTTAGCGAGGCATTGTTAGGCAGCGAGAGCGGTGGCAAATTCAATGCGAAGTTCGACAAGCAAGCAGATATTTATACGCGAATTCAGTTGTTGCTTGATTCGGCAATCACGGAACTTGCTACTGCAAAGGCATTTACGAATGATTACATTTACGGCGGCGACCCGAAAAAATGGACAAAAGCAGCGTGGGCACTTAAAGCTCGCTATGCTATCCACTTGACAAAACGGAATGGCAACGCTGCGGCAACGCAAGCATTGCAGTTCCTTGCAAAAGGTTTCCAGAGCAATAGCGATGATTTTACTTACAACTTTGATGCTTCTGCTTCGCAATCCAACCCATTGTGGCAGTTCATGGATGGGCGTACGGGCGACATGGCATTCGGTTCAGTTTTCCAAAAACGTCTGACTGCGCTGAAAGACCCACGTCTTGGACCATACGCTGACGACACGAATGCTGATTATCCAGGATTTGGGACGTTTTATTTCTCGCAAAACTCTCCGATTGTTCTGATGTCGTACGCGGAGCAGAAATTCATCGAAGCAGAAGCAAATCAGCGTCTTGGTAATGCTGCTGCAGCACTTAGTGCCTACAAAGATGGTGTTTCGTCCTCAATGAAATTCATTGGTGTTGCCCAAGCAGATGCTGATGCATATCTCGCACAATCCAGCGTTACTCCAACGGGTGCGCTGACGATTGAGCGCATTATCGAGCAAAAATATATTGCACTTTTTACGCAGCCAGAAACGTGGACGGATTGGCGCAGAACGGGCTTTCCTGTGTTGACACCGGTAAAAGGCTCTGCAATTCCGCGCCGTTTACCCGTCTCGTTCGACGAAACCCAGTATAATGCAGCAAATATTCCAGCGGGCTCATTGAATACGGTAACGTGGATCTACACGCCGGTTTGGTGGGATGGCAACTAATCATTATTGATTTTTGGTCGAAATGCAAGCCCGAACGTAGCAATACGTTCGGGCTTTTGTTTTAAGTATTGGTGATTTTTAGGCAAAACCCTGATTCTTAATGCAAGATGCTGATTGAATAGCAACGCCCGAAGGTGTGATTTATTCATACCTTCGGGCTTTTTTTTTAGTGGTAAATGAAGTATATTCTTCCTAAAGAGAAAAAGTTAATTTGTTGATTTCACTCGTCAAGGATACTTACTCCCTTTGGGACGATAGATACATCTTTTATTCGGCTGTCCGATTCCCTGTTCTTACGCAGGGCTGCTAAGTTCTGAATATATCAGGCTCGAAACAAGGCTTGTAAAGCCGCATCTGAAAATTCCCCTCTTTTCAAAGAGGGGTGGCTGGCGAAGCCAGACGGGGTGTTGTATTGATTGCTGTCCCACTACCCCGTCCGAGCCAGACGGAAGCCGTCAGGCTGACACCCCTTCGCCTGCCGTCTCCGCTGACGCAATGCGTCAGGCGAAGGGGAATCTGAAGAACTTAGC
>JANYIG010000053.1 GCA_025358765.1 Candidatus Kapaibacterium sp. | reverse complement strand
ACCCTCAAGCGCATCACCCCTCTGCAAGCCGCCACGAAGACGTGTTACGTCTTGCTTCTCCCCTTATAAGGGGAGATTGAGTGGGGTTCTTGCGCGTAAGGTTTGATGCGGTTTTCAGGAATTTATCTAAACTTCAAATTTTTTAGAACCACAATTTACGAATAATTGATGGATTTTTCTTAGTTTGGCACTTCAATTTTCGGAAACGATTATCCACAGATTGTGAATATCTCATTGTGAATATCTATTTTGACTACATTTCAACATAAAATCAATGATTACTCGCTATGGCTACGATAACTTTTTTGGATTGCTCACCTCTGGCGTTGTGCTGATGGGCTTGGGCGCTGTTTTACGCAACGATGTTATTATTTCATCTGCGCTGATGGTGCTTGGTGCTTTGATAGCAGTATTTGCATGTTGGTTTTTCCGCGACCCCAAGCGCACCGTGCCTTCGGAGGCACTTCAAAACGATGCGGTGGTAATTGCTCCCGCAGATGGTAAAGTCGTGCAAATTATCGTCGTGGATGAACCCCGCTTGATTCAAGGCAAGGCAATGCGTATTAGCATTTTCCTCTCGCCACTTGATGTTCATGTCAACCGCGTTCCCGCTAACGGCGAAATCATATTCGCAGATTACCTTCCGGGTAAATTTCTTGTAGCAATGGATCACCGTGCTTCTGAGGAGAATGAGCAAACAATTATTGGCTTGCGAAACACTAAAGGAAGCCTTATCTTTAAGCAGATGACGGGTTTTCTGGCGCGACGTATCGTGTCGGAGGCAAAAGTTGGCGACAAGTACAAGGCTGGCGACCAATTTGGTATGATGAAATTTGGTTCGCGGATGGATGTGATTGTGCCTGAATCCACCGAAATCCTCGTTCGGGAGGGCGAGCGCGTCGTAGGCGGCGAAAGTCTTCTGTGCCGATTCAGATAATAATCACGACATCATTCATCTTTTGACTCTTTCATTTTTTTACATTTTTGGGGTAATATCTATGAATAATTCTCGAATGCTCAATGCAATCGGAACGGCGCTTGCATTCTTGCTTGTGGGTGTTGTAGCAGTAATGACACAAGCCGTCGCACAAACTACATTTGAAGGCAAAGTGGTTTACCACGTCAAAAGCAAGGAGATGGAAACTGATATGACGTTTTTCTCCAAACAGCCCAAAGTTCGCATGGAAACAAGCGCACAGGGAAATGAAGTACAGATGATTATGGACGGAAGCACTAAAAAGATGCTTATCATCATGCCACAGCAGCAGATGTACATGGAACGGACAATTGATGTGCCGATGCCCGCCGACAAAGCTGGCAACGCTCCTACCAAAGGTAAACCCGGAGAATCTGCTATGAAAGCACAGCGCACCGGAAAAACCAAGACTATTTTGGGCTACGAATGTGAGCAATGGGTTGATAAGGAGAAAGAGGGTGAGACGGAACTTTGGCTTACGAAAGGGCTTGGTTCATTCAGTGCCTTCAGTGCCTTTGGAGGCGGTGGAGCGCCAGGGATGGGGAAACGCATGGGTGGTGGTGTGCCGCCAGGACTGGCGGGGCTTGCAACGGGTGAACTCTTTCCAATGCAGGTGTTTTCGCGGTCTGCGTCCGGCGACCTAAAAGCAAGCATGGAAGCTACTGCTATCGAAAAGAAAACTCTTGATGCTGCATTATTTCAGCCACCAAGCGGATTCAATAAGATTGAAATGCCAGCAGGAATGCCCAATAGATGATCATACAATCAGCCACGTTTAGCTTTTGACGCATGAGAAGAAGAAAAATCCGCGTTACCCGCTCCGTCATTCCAAACATGTTCACGTTGATGAATCTGTTCGGCGGCTTTATGGCGATTGTCCGTATTTCCGAAGGACAGTTTTTGCAGGCAGCAGGATTTATCGTGCTTGCGGCAGTGTTCGATATGCTCGACGGCGCGGTTGCACGCCTGACAAATTCCACGGGTGAATTTGGGGCAGAATTGGACTCCTTATGTGATGCCGTATCGTTTGGCGTGGCTCCGGCGTTTATGCTCTTCAAAGCACACTTTTGGCAGGTGGGGGAATACGGTGTTGTTGTTGCCGCGCTGCCCGCAATGGCAGGTGTGTTACGCCTTGCACGGTTCAATGTACAATCCACCGGTTCGTCCGACAAACGCTATTTTCGCGGAATGCCTATTCCTGCGGGCGCGTTGACGATTATCTCTTACGTGCTGTTCTATCACGTGCAGCAGGGAATTATCCCGGAGACTTGGAAATCGCTTGCTATCACAGTTGTGACGGTGATGGCATCAGCAATTATGGTCAGCACCATCAAATACGATGCTTTACCGCTCCCAACGCTCAAAGTCGTGCGGGAGCGCCCGTTTGTGGTGGGATTCTTTGCAATCGGCATCATTGCTGGTGTTGTGTCGAAAGGCTGGTTGGTGTTCCCGTTTATGCTGCTTTATATCACCGTTGGAGCCGTACGTGGGTTTGTCAATCTTCTCCGAGCTCGCTCTGAGTCACATGATGATGATGCACTTGAAGATGATGAATCAGATCCATTTGACGTTTGATAAACAAACTGTGTTCACTGCTTTTTGTTACTTAGAGAGTGTCTGAAAATTATTACTCCCTCATCCCAACCTTCTCCCCGTCACGAAGACGTGGCGAAGAAGGAGCAAGATTTGGAGCAGACTTTGAAGCCATTTATCGTTATTTTCAGACACTTTTTCAGCTTTACTCTACACTTTGGAAACGTGCTATTCTATGAAAAACTTTCGTGCTGCCATTCAGATTCAACTTCGCAATAACATTCTTGATGTTCAAGGTAAAACGGTCGAAAACGCACTCCACTCCTTGAGTTTTAGCAATGTGAGCGACGTGCATATTGGTAAATACGTTGAACTAACCGTCGCCGCTGCCGACAAACAACAGGCGCTTTCTCACGTGGAAGATGCCTGCCGCAAACTCATTGCGAATCCTATCATGGAAGATTTTCACATTGAATTGACCGAAGTGTGAGCGCGAGATTTACTGCTGTTGGAGCAGAAAAAACTCCGTTTCGCGTTGAATAATCTTCTGGATACCCGTTGCTTTTTCGGGCTTGCCAATTTTCGTATATGCGCCAGTGAGCAACTGTCCGACCCAACGTCGAATTTCCGTGCGTTCTGCGGTATCGGCAACCTGCATCCATGCACGTTGTTCAAACGGTCGTTGCAAACGACGAATTACATCTCGTGGGTGCGTAGAGTCTGCTACCGAAGCTATCAAATGCGACCAGAGAAGTTTTTTTGCATAGACCGAATCAATATGTACCGATGTCGAATCTTGCTTAATGAGAACACGAGCAAGACGGTCAATTTTTGCATGGAGTGAATCCACTTCCGCACTGTTGCTAAAATCAATGGCTTGGAAGCGAATGCGGACGCGGGGTTCAAGTCGAACGCTTATATTTTTTTCTGGCGATTGTAAAAAGCCGTGTGAGCGAAGATTTTCTATGATTCCCTTTGCCTCTGATGCTGACAGATTGGTATTCACAAACAACAATCCCGTGCGGAGTAAAACATCACCAAACACACCGTCAAAGCGGTGAATATGGTTTTTGATGCTCTGTGCGATGAACTGCCCTTGATTATACACACGCTGAAAATCTCCGCCAGTATGTGCTTTTCGTGAACGCAAAACACGAAGCGTTTGCTGAGGCTCTTTGTAGCCCAAAAACTCGATAATTCCCAACGCTTGCGAAAACCCTACTTCTACGTAATACGGAATCTCATTTAACCCTGTAATGCGCTGAAGTTCGCGCTGATACGAGTGCATACCACGTCGTGCGCGAACATTGGCAATAATATTCAAAGGGTTGATGAGGGCTTTTGTTGAATCTACCGCATATCCTGCATCGGCAGGTGTATCGCGGGGAACAGAAATAATTTCAATTCTGCCACTATCCACCAATAGCGAAATGACATGATTGGCATCCGCGTGAGGAGTTCCTTCGCCAATCCGTGTATCCACGCCGCAGACAACGATATTAATACGCCGCCCAGCTTGTTGAAAACGGCTTGGCAACTGTGCTTGAAGCGAGTCACTGTTTCGGAGCAATGCTTGTTTTTGTTGTTTGAGATACGCCCGTTGCGAGTTGAGAATAGCTGCCGAATCCTTATCTACAGAAGGCGAGGCTTCGGCATGGCGCCACCAATCTTCATGGAATGCTTGTGCCCAAAAGAATACAAAACAAACCACTATCAGAAGCAAAGCCAAATTACGATAAGAACGAGTATTCATGGTGTTTCGGAGAAATTATGATGTCGCTGTGTCATCCCCATGACAATGCTGACTGCCAGAACAATAATGATTGGATATACAAATCCTGAAATCGGAATTGCTTCAAACCACGCTACACGAGGCATCAGATACCACTGACAGCCCAGAAGACCTACCACACCGACTGTGCAGCCTACTATGCTTATTATATGCGAATAAGTGGTAGTTGGAACGGTAGCAAGCGTATTCCATAATAAAAGTAGCAAAGCTAATGCCAGAGTTATGCCTCCGACAGCAAAAAATGTCATTAACCCTTCCGAGCGTGTTGCGAGCGTGCGAACAATGCTTTCCTTGTAGGTTACCTCATTGACGGCGCGGAGCTTCTTGCAAAGCGCACCAATACTATCTAAACTCGTCGTTGTGCGGTACGGTGATTTGATTGCGACCGTTACGATAGCAGAAAATGGATTATCGGGCAACAGCCCATCAATCGTGCTGTTGAAGCGTTCAAGAAATTCTTTTTGTACCTGTTCCGCACTTTTAATAGTAACGGAATCCACACCATCAATCCGCTCAATGACTTGTTTTGAGGCATCAATTTGTGCTTTACTGAGATTAGCATCCAAAAACACAGTGAGCGTTATTGTGTCGGAAAGTGCTTTTAGCTCTTGTATTGCCCCCATGATGCCCGTCCACACCAGAGTTGCTACACACACCACAATGGCAATCGTACAGGCAATACGAATGCTCATGCCGACGTTCTGGCGGGCGTACTCTACCGCTTCTATGACAGATTGCATTTGTTTGTTCACACACGCTCGCTTATTATCTCATTCCGACTATCTATTGAACTTGTCTAAAGTTTTTAAGCGCAGAGGGCGCAAAGAATCTGAGTTCTTATGAATGCACCAAAGCCAGCACACAGGTTCAAAGCTTTTTACCCCTCTGCGTTCTCCTGACCTCTCTGCGCTCATATTCAAAAAAATGTCAGACAATTGTATTGAACTTGTCTAAAGTTTTTAAGCGCAGAGGGCGCAGAGAATCTGAGTTCTTATGAATGCACCAAAGCCAGCACACAGGTTCAAAGCTTTCTTCCCCTCTGTGTTCTCCTGACCTCTCTGCGCTCATATTCAAAAAAATGTCAGATAATTGTATTGCCTATTTTGTTGCATCGCTCATAATTTCCCACATTCGGCGGATAAAAAGCGTCGGCGTGGTGAGATTGCCTTCAATAAGCAACGCACTCTCGTACAGTTGGAGAATGTATTGCCGCAAACGCACATCCTCGCTGTTGGCAAGGCACATTTGCGATAGGTTTTTTATCATCGGATGTTCAGTATTAACTTCCAAAACTTTTCTACTGCCTTTAAAATCTTTATCAAGCATCTTCATCATTTTTTCCATCTGGACATCCATACCTTCTTTGCCCACAACCAAGGTCACGACAGCATCCACAAGGCGATGCGATTCCACCACGTCCTCCACTTTGTCCGCTAACACGTCTTTGAAGAGTTTTAGGAGGTCATCTGTGGCTTGGCGGCTTGGTTCGTCGGACGTATCGGATTTGGCGGACGACACGTTTACGTCTGCTTTGTCAATGGACTTCAGCATTTTGCCCTCGAACGACGGGATAGACGGCACGATGATGATATCTACCGGATCGGTGAGCAACAATACCTCGATATTATTTTTCTGAAAATATTCCAGATTTGGATTGACCGCCATCACATCACGGTGTTCGCCGGAGAGGTAATAAATTTCGGTTTGTTCGTCGCGCATCCGCGAAACGTAGTCCTTGAACGATACCAATGTGCCTTTTTGCTGCAAGGATGATTCAAAACGCAGAAGGTTAATAATCGCCTCGCGGTTCATGTAGTCAGAATTGATACCGAGTTTGAACAGCGAGCCGAAGTTTTTGTAAAATGTCTCGTATTTTACAGGTTCGGACTGCTCCCATTCTTGAAGTACGTTCAGAATCTTGCTCGTAAGCACCTTGCTGATTTTTGCCATTGCGGGACTGGATTGCGCCACCTCGCGCGACACATTCAGCGGTAAATCATCCGTGTCCACCACGCCACGCATAAAACGCAGATATTCCGGCAAAAGTTCCTTGCAATTCTCCTGAATCATCACCTTGTTCGAGTACAGATGGAGAGACTTATCCTGCTCGAACGCCGTAGGCCGCATGGGAGCGGTCTCAGGAACAAACAATAGCGCTTTGAAGTTCACCGAACCTTCAATCGAAAGCTGCAAATGCCCAAGTGGTGCTTGATAATCGTTTGTCAGGAATTTGTAAAATTCCGTCAGCTCTTCGGCGGACACTTGGTCTTTTGGCAACTGCCAGAGCGCTTTGACGGAATTAATATGCTCACTGCCAATCAAAATCGGGAAATCAACAAAATTCGAGTACTTCGTGATGATAGATTTTAAGCGGTATTCATCACTAAATTCCCACGCACTTTCCTTCAACGTGAACGAAATTTTTGTACCGCGCGTGGCTTTGTCCGTCTCCTCAATTGTGAACGTACCTTTGCCATCGGATTGCCAGCGCAGCCCGATGGAATCTGGGCTTGCATGGCGTGTCTCGACAGTTACGTTATCCGCCGCCATAAACACCGAATAAAATCCTACGCCAAATTGACCAATCATCGTTCCGTCCACCTTACCGCCAGATGCTTGCAGGTTCTTGAGGAATTCCAACGTACCAGAGCTTGCAATCGTGCCAAGTTTGCTTAACAGGTCTTCGCGTTCCATGCCGATGCCGTTATCCTCAATGGTAAACGTATGTTGGTCGCGGTCAGCAGAAATTGTGATCTGGAGCGGCGTGTCGTAGTCAAGGATAGCAGTGTCGGTGAGTTGGCGGTAACGGGCTTTGTTGAGTGCGTCGGACGCATTGGAAATAAGCTCGCGGACAAAAACCTCAGGATGCGTGTACAGCGAATGGACGATGAGATGAAGTAATTGCTTCATTTCCGCTTTGTACTCGAATGTTTGTGTCGCTTGTGTGGTTTGTGATGCCAGCGTCGCTTGCGTGGTTTGTTCGTTCATAAAATCTTTACGTATGCGTTTTACGGAAACTGATGGAATGGATGGTTTTCTCGGTAACGAAAAAATTGTAGATTAACAGTTGCTAGCATGAATCAGATTACAAAAATACGGAAAAACGATGAAAATTCGTGAACATCTCTATGAAAAAGCAGGAAAAACAATGAAAATTCGTGAGCGCGTGCCGGATACCAGGTTTCCGTCTCGCGCAATCAAAGATTTACGCCACGACGAACGCCCTCGTGAACGGCTTCGCACGCATGGTGCAGCAACACTTTCTGACGCAGAACTACTTGCTATTTTGATTAAAACTGGTATGCAAGGCTTTTCGGCAATAGATGCTGCCCAAGCACTGCTCCAACGCTATGGTACGCTCACCGACGTAGCGGCACGAGATGTGAGCGAATTATGTGCCATTAAGAGTATCGGCGAAGTGAAAGCCGTGACGCTTGCCGCCGCATTTGAGATTGCAAAACGCATTCAGGCAGAACCATTTTCGGCAAAAAAGGTGATTCAAACGCCAGAAGACATCGCACGGTTGTATATTCCACGTTTGCGGGGCGCACGAACAGAGAGCTTTCGGGCGCTGTTATTGAATGCGGCAAATCAAGTATTCAGGGAAGTTGTGGTAAGCGAAGGAACCTTGAACGCAAGCCTCGTGCATCCACGCGAGGTATTCCGTTTCGCCATCACCGAAAGCGCAGCCGCAGTGATTTTGTTGCACAATCATCCTTCGGGCAATGTGGAGCCATCGCGGGAAGATATTTCAGTGACACAACAACTCGTGGAAGCTGGAACACTGCTTGGTATTCCGGTGCATGACCATATAATTATTGCTGGTGATGCGTTCACGAGTTTTGCCGAACGGTCACTCCTGTGAATTTATAAAAAGCATGTTCCGATTATGGCACGATTTGTGTAAATTCTTTTCGACTTACTTTTTGGTTGTCGTTTTTTGATGCTCGTCAAAGGATTTTCCATGCTCAGAATAATACTTGTGTTCGTGATGGCGTTCGCGCTGGTAGTGGAGTATGCGGTTGTTGCCGTGTATGCCCAAAAAACGCCCGCGAAAGCACTACCTACGATAGAGGAAGTCGTTGCTAAAGTGTTAGAAGCACGTGGCGGCGCGGAAAAACTCAAAGCGATGCAAAGCGCTATCATGCAAGGACGTGTAACCGTGCAGGGCGTATTGCAAGGACAATGTGTGGTTAATCTCAAACGTACAAACATGCTTCGTGTGGAACTCACGGTGCAAGGATTCACGCTTGTACAAGCATTTGATGGTAAAACAGGATGGGTTGTCAATCCATTGTTAGGAGCACTTGAGCCACGTCCGTCTAACAAAAATGAGACAAAACAAATTGCGTATCAAGCAGAAATGTTTGATGGC
>JANYIG010000321.1 GCA_025358765.1 Candidatus Kapaibacterium sp. | reverse complement strand
ATTCCATACGCCATCATTGTTACAGCCTTTAACGCGGAAGACATACTCACCCGGGTCTAAGTTCGTATAGGTTGCATCTGCCGAACCGCTTACATCTTGCCAATCTCGGTCGAAGTTTTCTAACTGGTAACGATATCGGTTGCTTTGTGGCTGGACGAAATTCAAAAGCGCAAATTCAAACGAAATACTGTTTTTTGTATATGGTATTGTTACCAGCCGTTTGACTTCCACCGCCGAATCTAAGTCTAATGTCTTGCCATATTGTTTGATTCTGGTTATCACTACGGGAGCCATATAGCGGTTATCAACCATACTGTTCGGATAAAATTCGCACAACCCTCGTAGGCTTCCAAAATATAGTCGTCCGCTTTCACCTTGATGATACGCGCTAAAATTAAATTCATTCGTCTGCAAGGCATCGCTCACATCATAATTTCGTATTTCATATCCTACTTTTATCCCATTCTTTTTGACCAATTTCGACAGCCCACGATTGGTGCTACACCACAAATTACCTTGAAAATCTTCCACTATTCCGTACACCACGTCATTCGCCAACCCGTCACTCTCGCATATTGCGCTGAATTTCCCCGTCCGCCGATCAAACTTGTTTAAGCCGCCGCCAGATGTTCCCACCCAAAAATTACCTATATGGTCTTCCACAACTGTCCACACGTTGTTGTTGCTAAGACTTTCGGGATTATTGGGGTCGTTTTGATAACGCACAAATGTTTCTGTTTTGCGGTCAAATTTATTTAAGCCACCTTGATTCGTCCCTATCCATAAGGTACCCGCACGGTCTTCGTAGATAGCCAGTACATAATTATCGCTGATACTTTGCGGGTTTGCGGGATCATGTTTGAACGCTCGGCACTCTCCTGTTTTTGTGTCCATCCGGTTCAACCCGCCGGTGACAGTCCCTACCCACAATATTCCATCACGGTCTTCATATACCGCCCCGATGCGGTTATCATTCAAACTTTTTGGATTGTTCTCTTCGTGTTTATAAAGGATGAATTTTCCTGTTACGGGGTCAAAGTGGTTTAACCATCCTGCATTTGTCCCTACCCAATATCCTCCGGTTCGGCTCTTACATATACACTGTACATTGTCATCGCTCAGGCTGTTTTTATCTTTTGTATTGTTTTTGTAGGCGCGACAGGCTCCTGTTTTTCTATCAAGCCGATTCAAACCACCACCACTTGTACCCACCCACACTACGTCAGGGCTTTCTTCGTAGATACAACGAACCGTGTTATGACTGAGGCTGCGCGGATTTTGGGTATTGTGTTGATAGGTCATAAATTTTTGCATAGACGAATGATGGATATTCATTCCGTCGTCATTGGTGCCCACCCACAAAACCCCCGCGTGGTCTTCATACACGCACAATAACCTATCGGCGCTCAGGCTTTTGTTATTCCCCGGCTCGCTATGATAATTCACAAAAGTACGGCTGCCGTGTTCCAAAATGCTCAATCCAGCCTCCGTAGCAATATATAATTTGCCTCCGGCTCCACAATAAAGTTTATTCACATTATTATCACAAAGACTATACGGGTTGGCTGGATCATGGCGGTAGTACTTCCACGTTCCGCGTGCAGGATCTACTTCATACAGACCACTATGTTCGTCGCCTTCACTTTTGCCCACCCAGATTGTGCCGTCACTGTCTTCACAGATACCATAAATGAGATTGATTTGTACAGACCGGCTCTCTGGATTTTTGAGCATGTACCTGCTCCAACGCCCTACATCAGGCTCAAACTTATTAAGAACGCCATCCATTGTTCCAATCCAGACGTTTCCTTTCCTATCCGTACACAATGCAATGATTTCATCACTGCTGATGCTTTGTGAGTTATTGGGATCGTGTTGATACCGTGTAAAAATGCCGGTGGCGGGGTTAAATTTATTTAGTCCGCCACGTCTGGTTGCAACCCAAAGATTTCCAGAAGAGTCGCCACAAATTACCCGTACGATATTATTGCTGATGCTTGTTGGCTCGGAAGCATTGTGTTTATATGCCCTAAACGATCCTGTAGTCGGATCATACCGATTCAGCCCACCGCCGCGAGTCCCTATCCATAGAATGTGCTGTTTATCTTCGTAGAGCGAATAAATATAATTAGCAGAGAGTGAAAGTGAATCTTTGGCATTGAACCGAAAGACGGTCACCTTTTGCCCATCATATCGGTTTAATCCATCCGGTGTGCCAATCCATGCGAAGCCACGACTATCCACCAAAATAGCCGTGATAGAACTCAACGACAAACCTTCTTTCACCGACAGATGCTGAAACTGCAACACGGGCTGTGCACTCGTGTACGAGGGCAGCCACAGAAGCGTTGCTACGCTGATTATCAGCATCGCAAAAAGAAAAAAAGAATATGGTATTCGGCGGGCAAATATCATAGTTGTACACCTTAACGGTTGAATAGCTCACGCTCAAAATCGGATAAATTGCTTGAATGCTGAATCGTAGTAAAAAAATACGCATAAAGGCAGATTATTTTTTATATTTTGTGAACAAGTAGTAATACTCCTTCATGTCTGATACATCTGCACACCGCTATGCTCCACGATCAAACGGCTTTTCTCCTTCGCTCTTTTGCAAGCGAAACCTTAGAAATAATGGATGTACAAGAAGGAGCTATAGAGCATCTCCGCTCGGAAGACGCGCAGCGCGGACAGGCACTTGATACTATTGCTCTTGTCTTCCACACCATCAAGCAAAATGCAGATACGTTAGGGCTTTCAGTAGTTGGTGCCGTCACCGCAGAAGCACAAACGCTGATTAGTCTTGCCCTTCAAGATAATACACCCCACGCAGATAGTATCATTCCTCTTATTTATGAATCATTCGACGTATTGCGGATGCTTTTACACCAAGTTGCGCAAACCTTAAGCGATGCAGAAAGTGGCACTGCACACCATCAACTCATTACCAACTTACAAAATGCAGTGCAGAGTTTGAAGGAGGAAAATAGACATATTGTATCAGGCTCGTTATCCGGGCTTGAAAGCGCGAGATTTAGCATTGACATCAGCCCGGAATTAGATTGGGCGGGCGCTGACGATATCTTTAGCCATATAAAAACCGATATGTTGAGCAAATATGTTGTTGAGGCTCAGGAGCTTCTGGGTAGCGCCGAAGCAGCGTGCCTCCTCTTCGAGCAAGATCCGACCAATGACGACGCGGTGGATGAGATATTTCGGGCAGTACACACGCTCAAGGGAAATTCGGGTTTTTTGGGGCAAAGCGAAATCGAAGGGTTGGCAATGGATGTGGAAAATGTATTAGATGCCGTTCGCAACAAAGAAATTGAGGTGTATTCGGGATTGATTTCTGTGATCCTGTCCAACCTTGATGTTCTTAAACAGCAAATTCAATCTATATCCCTTTTGCCCTCGGAATCAATGAGCGAAAAAACATCGCAACCCGTGGTGGAACATAGTATGCAGTCAGATTCCCACGCCGTCTCTGGCACTGCTTCCGCTGCTCCCATTCGTTCTGCTATTCCACAGACTTCAACCACGTACACCCACGCTCAGAAACCACCAAGCACTTCTATGACATTCGCCACATCAAGCGGCGATCAGCCACTCGCATCAAGCCAACCTGCAAAACAACAGCGTTCTGCCTCCCCAAAAACTTCTGCCGTCATGGCGCAGCGCCAAGATATTCGTGTGGATACGGGAAAATTAGACCGCTTGTTCAATCTGGTGGGCGAACTTATTACGATCGAAACAATGGTGACAAATCACCCGGATCTTGCGGAGCTTGAATTAGAAGGTTTTCAGCGTACCGCCGTTATGTTGAACAAGATTACGCGGGAGCTACAGGAAGTGACAATGTCTATCCGCATGATGCCGTTAGATGGTTTGTTTACGAAGATGAAGCGCCTTGTACGCGATTTGTCCGTGAAGTTCAGCAAAAAGATCAGCTTAGAAATTAGCGGAGCCGAAACGGAAATGGACAAAAATGTGATTGAAGAAATTAGCGATCCGCTGATGCACATTATCCGTAACGCGCTGGATCACGGTATTGAACCCACCGAAAAACGTCTTGCTGCCGGAAAATCTGAAACTGGAATCATTGCTTTGCGTGCACAATACGTGGGGAACGAAATATTAATTATTATCGAAGATGACGGCGGCGGTCTTCATCGTGAGAGGATTCTGGCGAAGGCTGTAGCCAACGGACTGCTCAAAACAGCTTCGGCGGGCGAACGCCTGAGCGACCCGGAAGTGTGGAATTTTATTTTTGAACCCGGGTTTTCGACCGCAGAAAAAGTTTCGGATATTTCGGGGCGCGGCGTAGGGATGGACGTGGTCAAGCGGAATATCGAGAAATTGCAAGGGAGTATAAAAGTTGAAAGTATGGCGGGGCGGGGTACAAAATTTATGCTCCGCATACCGCTCACGTTAGCAATTATGGATGGTATGCTTATTCGTGTGGGCGACGGGCGTTATGCTCTGCCGATTTTATCCATCCGCGAAAGTTTTCGACCGACAAAAGAAGCCTTAACAGTAACGATGGACGGTTTGGAGATGGTGAGCGTTCGGGATGAAATTTTTCCTGTTATCCGTTTGCACGAAATGTATCAAAAACAGGCTGATGCAGATGAGTTGGACAAAGGTATTCTGATTATTGTCGAGGCACGCGAAAAAAAAGCCTGTCTATTTGTGGATGAAATTGTGGGACAACAACAGATTGTGGTCAAAGGCTTATCCAACTATATTGGCAAGGTAGAGGGGTTGACAGGATGTATGATATTGGCAAATGGCGAAACCGGTCTCATTGTGGACGTTGATGCCCTTTTGGGAAAAATGATGGGGAGTTTGGTGGAGTATTGATTTCACTGAAGCCCAAGCGTAGCGCAATCGCACGACACCTTAATAACCAAGCAAGAACGAACAACAAGTATCTATAGCGCGAAGGAATGAAGAAGCTCTGGATACTACTTGGATTTTTACAACCATAATTTTTCACCCATTGAGAAGGGTTCTATTATGCTGAACAACGACGATCAACTCGAATTTGAGGCAGATGGATATGATGATGATGAAGATACCCAGAAAGACAGGTATCTCACGTTTCGTTTAGCCTCTGAAGAATATGCTGTCGAAATACGGTACGTGACAGAAATTATCGGTATTCAAAAAATCACAGAAGTGCCGGACGTTGATACTTTTATCAAAGGTGTTATCAACCTGCGTGGCAAGATTATTCCGGTAGTGGATGTGCGTTTGCGGTTTCGCCTTGCACCAAAAGAATATGGTGATAGAACCTGTATCGTGGTTGTGGAAATGAGCGATACCACAGTCGGATTGATTGTGGACGAAGTTTCCGAAGTGCTAACGATACCAGAAGCACAAGTATCGCCGCCACCCAAAACCACCAAAGGCTCACAAAGTCGTTATATCCAAGGCATCGGTAAAGTGGGCGAGCAGGTGAAAATTATTCTGAACGTCAGCCGTTTGCTGAACGATGAAGAATTGGAGGAATTGCATGAATTGCATGAAATGAGTACATAGTCAGCGTTAAATGATAATCGGGGGATGACAAATTATTTTTTTATCATTGAAGAAGGGAATTTTATTATGCAGTGGTTTCATAACCTTAAAATTCAGTCGAAATTGTTGTCGGTCGTGGCTGTCCTCTTATTGCTGACGATGGTGGTTGGCTATTACGGATATTCGGGGCTTAGTACCATTATTCCTAACTTTGATTCTATGTATAAAGATCGACTTATACCAGTGAT
>JANYIG010000314.1 GCA_025358765.1 Candidatus Kapaibacterium sp. | reverse complement strand
TGCCACCCGCCTTTCAGCTTCGACGCTATGCGTGGAGCGCAAAACTGCCGCTTTCGATCCTGACGGATTTCGAGGAATTTGCCGTGTATGATTGCCGCGTGAAGCCCGATAAATCCGATGCCGCAGCCACCGCCCGCATCCTGTACCTGACCTACACCGATTACGCCGATAAATGGGACACCATTGCCGAACTGTTCCACAAAGACGCGGTACTTGCAGGCTCGCTTGAAAAATTTGCCGAAACAAAAGTCAAAAAAGGCTCTGAACCCGTAGATGAGGCATTTTTGCGCGACATCGAACGTTGGCGACAAGAACTTGCCGTGAACATCGCCCGCAATAACCCTGCGCTGTCGGAACGCGACATCAACCGCGCCGTACAAACGAGCATTGACCGCATTGTTTTCCTCCGCATTGCCGAAGACCACGATATTGAAGAATACGGGCAACTCAAAACCGCCGCCGACAGCCGCGCCGTGCAAGAACGCCTTGTACAACTGTACCACAAAGCAGACAGCACCTACAATTCTGGCTTGTTCCACTTTGAGCACGAAAAAGGACGCGATGATGCTGGCATTGACGACATCACATCACGCCTGAAGATAGATGACACAACACTTCGCGCCATCATCAACAAACTCTATTTCCCCGAAAGCCCCTACGCTTTCGCCATGATTCCGCCCGAAGTGCTGGGGCAAGTCTATGAGCAGTTTTTGGGGAAAGTGATTGTGCTGAACGAACGACACGAAGCCACCGTTGAGGAAAAACCCGAAGTTCGCAAAGCTGGTGGTGTGTATTACACGCCGCAATACATCGTGGAATACATCACGGAAAACACCGTCGGGAAGCTGCTTGCCGACTGCAAAAATCCCAAAGAAGCCGACACGCTCCGCATCTGCGACCCTGCTTGCGGGAGCGGCTCGTTTCTGTTGGGCGCATACCAATTTGTGCTGAACTGGTACGCCGCGTGGTACGACGCGCACAGCCCCGAAAAACATCCGAAAGCTGTTTGGAACGCTGCCCCGAAGGGTGATACAGCGGATTGGCAGCTGACCATCGCCGAAAAAAAACGCATCCTGTTGAACAGTTTTTACGGCGTGGATATTGACGCACAGGCAGTGGAAGTGACCAAACTTTCGCTAATGCTGAAAGCGTTGGAAGGCGAATCCGCACAAACACTTGCCGCGCAACGCAGCCTCTACAAAGACCGCATTCTGCCTGATTTGGAGGGCAACATCAAATGTGGAAACTCGCTTATCGGCACGGATTTTTACGCCGGACAGCAGTTTTCCGCCTTCGACGAAGAAACACGCCTCAAAATCAATGCGTTTGATTGGGATGTGGAGTTTGCAAGCGTGATGGGCAACGGCGGCTTTGATGCGGTCGTGGGGAACCCGCCATATGTCCGGATTCAGGTAATGAAGGAATTTGTGCCTCACGAGGTTGAATTTTTCAAAATAGTGTACGCAAGTGCAAAACACAGGAACTATGATATTTACGTTGCATTCATCGAAAAGGTGATGAATCTGCTGAAACCGCAGGGTTTATGCGGCTTTATCGTGCCAAATAAATTTATGCAGCAAGAATATGGCGAAGCAATTCGCGGCATACTGGCAAAACAACAAGCCGTTCAAGCCATTGTCAATTTCAAAGACAATCAAGTGTTTCGAGGGGCAACGACGTACACGTGCCTACTCTTTTTGTGCAAAACTGCAACAGCGCAATTTTTGTACAGTGAAGTTGCTGAACTTAGTGCTTTTGTGCAAACCAAACAGCCCACAGCACAAGGGAATATCAACTCTTCCGAGATTTCGTCTGAGCCGTGGATGCTTGCCTCCAAAGGGAAAGGAGCGTTGCTCAAAAAACTTAGTCAATTTCCGCGATTAGAGAGTTTTGCACGTGAAATTTTTGTCGGACTCCAAACAAGCGCAGATAAAGTGATGATTGTGGAAAAAATTGGCGAGCATCCTGATGGTTCTCTTTTGATGCGCTCCGCAGCTCAACAGCGCGAATACACGTTTGAACCTGACATCCTGAAACCCATTATTAGTGGCGCAGACGTAAAACGATATGGTCACCCTGTCAAACATCAGTTTGTGCTGTTCCCGTACCATATTGCAAACGAAAAAGTAACGCTTATTCCAGAAAAAGAGCTAAAAGCGAACCTGCCTCTCACCTACAAATATTTGCGGGCAAACCGCGACACATTGGCGGGACGCGAACAAGGGAGAATGGATACGGCATCTTGGTATGGATACGTATATCTCAAAAACATGAGCAAACAAGAGTACCGCAAACTCTGTGTACCGCGTTTAGTCCAGCGCATACAAGCGGTGTACGATAGCGAAGGGGAATATTATTTGGACAACGTAGATGTTGGCGGCATCACGCTTTTGGATGAGAGCAATGAGGCATACAAATGTATGCTGGGTTTACTGAATAGCCGCTTACTAACGTTTTTCCTATGCGCCATCAGTACCCCGTTTCGAGGTGGTTACTACTCGTGCAACAAGCAGTATACAAGCCAATTACCAATTCCACCTATACCAAATAGACAACAATTAACTCAACTCGTCTCGGAAATGCTCACCCTGCACGAAAACCTCGCCGCCACCACAAGCGCGGACGCACGGAAGCTCATCCAACGCCAGATAGCAGGCACGGACAAGCGGATAGATGCGTTGGTGTACGCGCTTTATGGCTTGACGGCAGAGGAAATAGCGATTGTGGAAAATGTTTCGTAAGTGTGGTGTACGCTCGTTGGGTACGTTCGTCATTCTTTGTAATTTGATGCTCAGTACAAAACGATACCAAACCATTTATTTTATCACTTTCTCTTCTGTTTTTCCGTCTCTATGCCGCACCTATCCTTAATTTCATGGAACGTCAATGGTATTCGCGCCGCAGCACAAAAAGGTCTTTTTGAGTACCTTGCCACCGAACAACCCGACATCTTCTGTATGCAAGAAACAAAGGCGCATCCCGAACAGTTGGATGAAACGCTTACCCATCCTGACGGCTATCATGCGTTTTATCATTCATGCTCTGTTCGCAAGGGCTACAGCGGTGTGGCGACGTTTTCCAAGCGCGAACCAGCCCGTGTTTCCACCAGTATTGGCGTGGAACGCTTCGACGCTGAGGGGCGAGTTTTGGAAACGGATTTTGAAGATTTTGTGCTGTTTAATGTTTATTTCCCCAACGGAAGTATGGAGGAAAAAGGGCGGTTGGCGTACAAATTGGAGTTTTATGATGCGTTTTTTGCGTACTGCGAAGAACTACGCCGCAAAGGTCGTAAAATCGTGGTTTGTGGGGATTTTAATACGTCGCACACTGAAGACGACCTTGCTCGCCCGAAAGAAAACGTTGCGACCTCTGGTTTTATGCCGAACGAACGCGCAAAGCTCGACGACATCGTGGGTTTGGGATACGTGGATACATTTCGTGCGTTCACGCAAGGCAATGGGCATTATTCGTGGTGGAGCTTTCGGCAAGGCGCTCGCGCTCGGAATGTCGGTTGGCGGCTTGACTATTTTTTCGTCACCGACGACCTCCGCCAAAACCTTCATCACGCCTCTATTCAGCCCGACGTGATGGGTTCCGACCACTGCCCCGTTAAACTCGTACTGGCGTTGTAACCATTTTCCTCTTTGTCATTCTCAATTCTTAATTGCCAATTCCCCATTCTTCATTCTCAATTTCCCCTGTGTTTATCATCGCCCGTTATATCCTTCGCGCACTCATCGGTCCGTTCTTGTTTGGTGCATGTACGGTGATGTTTGTGTTTTTGCTACAATTTCTGATGAACTACCTTCCGCAGTTTGTCGGGAAGGGCTTGGGAACGTGGGTGATTATCAAACTCATTGCACTCAATTTGTCGTGGATGGTGGTGTTGGCAATACCGTTGGGCGCACTCGTCTCCACATTGATGGCATTTGGCAATCTTTCTGCCGCAAACGAAATCCTTATCGTCAAATCCGGCGGTGGCAGCCTTCTGCGGATGATGACCCCCGTGATAACCGCTTCAATAATACTCTCGCTGGCGCTGTTCTGGTTCAACGATTATGTGCTGCCCGATGCGAACTATAACGCGCAAATCCTTATGACGGATATTCAGCGAAAAAAGCCGACGTTTGCGGTGGATGCCGGACAGTTTTCCACGCAAATTGAAGGTTATAGTATCCTTGCGCGGCAGATGGACACATCGCGCGGTATTTTGCTCGGCGTTACGATTTACGACAACACAAAACTTGACCGCATGAACGTTGTCTCCGCCGATAGTGGGCGCATTAACTTCTCGTCGGATTTTAGCAAACTGATTCTCTTGCTGACCAATGGTGAGATACATCAAATTAATCAAGTCAACTTCGGCGATTACCGCAAAATTGTCTTCACAACGCATCAAATCGTGATGGATGCCAATGGTTTTGCGTTCGCACGAACGGACGAAAAGACACATTCGCGTGGCGACCGCACGATGAACATAGCCGATATGCGACGCATCGTTCGCACAGCAGATTCGGTAGTTTCGTTCTCCAAAGAGCGCATGAATACACAAACGGAAAAACACCAACGCTATATTATCGGCGAGTTCGATTCGCTGCTGACTTCCGAACTCAAAACATATCAACTCCAGTATTCACCAGCGCCAACACCACAACTAAAAACAGTTGTATCATCAATGAAGGACATAACAAAGCGGGATTCTACGCTGAAAGATTCTGTCGTAACACCATCAGCCAAGCTGCTTTCACGCCAAGAGGCTGCATGGCGTGTGGAAAATCGCGTGAGTGGTTTGCGGTCATTGGTTGACGGAGACTTGTACCAAATGCACGACCGTGAGCTTGAAGCAGATAAATTTCTCGTGGAAATCTGGAAAAAATATTCAATTCCGGCGGCGTGTTTTGTGTTCGTATTGGTAGGCTGTCCGCTCGGCATCATCACGCGACGCGGGAATTTTGGCGTGAGTGGCGCTCTCACGCTGATCTTCTATGTGATTTATTGGATGTTTTTGGTTATGGGCGAAAAGTTGGCTGACCGCGGCTTGATGCTGCCATGGCTCTCAATGTGGCTTGCGGATATTGTCATAGGAGTCGTTGGCGTGGTACTGATGATTGGCGTTTCACGGGAGAACTACACGTTTGGTTTGGAGCGCTATTGGTGGCGTATGAGGAAAATTATCACGAAATATACAACAAAAATCATCGCGGCATACCGCTCCATTCCTCAATACGTGCAACAAGTACGTTTACCACGATTTGCTAAGAAGAAGCAAATTTCATCTATAGTGGAGTCTGTGGAAATTAACAATCCCTCATCCTCCGAAGACGTGCCGCTGCCGACGTTATCAAGCGGACAAGATACGTTCAAAGAGTAAGAATAATTGAAGTTTAGATAAAATCTCGTAACTCGCATAAAACCTCGCTCTTGTGTTTGCCCTCACCCAACCCTCTCCCTTTGGGAGAAGGCGGGGGATGAGGGGCGAAACAGACAATTTTATCTAAACTTCAACACATTGAAAAACCATGCTAAAAAATCAGAGCTATTGTTTCCATTTATTATCTATAAATCGCCAAATGCCAAGCGGATTGTGGTATTGCAGTTCGGGCGGTAAAAAATTGTCGGGTATGTTTTGAAAACAAATGGGGCGCACAAAACGTTTGATAG
>JANYIG010000300.1 GCA_025358765.1 Candidatus Kapaibacterium sp. | reverse complement strand
CACCATAGACACCGCCAAAGCGCTGACCACGGAATACGATACATTTCGGAGCAGGAATACCAATTGCCCAGATTTGGAAACCTGAGTTCGGATTACCTACGTTCGATGGTGCTACCGTACCTTCTACCGGATTAGCATTTTCCAATTTCGTGAAGTTTGCTGTGTTGAGAACCTCTGTAAGGTTTACAACTTGCGTATTCACGTATTGGAGCGTACCGTTTGGTGCAATTATCGTGCGACCAGTGATCGTCAATTGTTTGTGGAAGTTATACGAATCCAAACCAACACGCTGTTGAGCGTACAATGCTTGGAACGTTACTTTACCAAGACCAATTTGTGGATCGTTGAATGCTACGATCGGTTGACCAGCTGTACGGAAGATATTAAGCGATGCCGGAGGCAAGCCCAATGCTGTACCGTTGTTGTTGTTCAAGTCCGTATCGATGTATTGCAAGCGAAGCTCCGAGCGAACGATGGTCTGAGCCAACGTACCCGTTGTTTCGATTGTCCAGTAACGGTCTGCTGTGCGTACGCCCGGACGGGTCGTAAGTGCACCGTAGATGTCGTTACCACGTGTCTGCCAACGACGAACGCGGAACTGTGCCGGATCGCCTGTAGCGTAGATCTGTGCACCCAAACCGGCTACGTCTTCACGATCTTCGGTTACGCCACCAGCGGAGTTCATGAATTTCACGGCTCTTGCTGATGTCAAACCGATATACGCGCGAACGCCGTTATGGTTGTTGATAACCGACGACGGAGCCGTTGGGAACTGACCCGAACCGGTAACGTTTTGGCTACCAGAGTATGTCAAGCCCGATGCGACTGCCTGAACGCCACCTGTCATGTTACGAGCAGCATATTGTATAACAGGGTATGCCCAGAACGGTTGACCCGTTACGGAATCCACAAATTGTGTTTTGCTGAACGCTTCTACGAGGTAGGAGTTATTACCACCCAATTCAATATTGCGACCGTTCAAGTCAATGTCACCACGTGCCGTAGCAATGGTTCCATACACTTGCAAACCTGATTGCTCAGGGCTGCGGTAGCTAAGAGCAGCTTCGATGTCTCCACCGTTCGTCGGTGTATTTGAAGCAAACTGAATATCGTTGCTTTGGTTGCCCAAAAGCGTTACAACGTTTGTTGTCGCACGCATGAATGTGAAATGCTGAACACCACTCATAACGTACGGCAAGTCAATGTTGTACGAGTTGTTCGCACGCATAACGTGACCAAGAGCACCAGCTACGCCGTTGCCTTTTGCTTGGTTGTTACCCGTAAACGTGTTCGTTACAGCAGTACCACGGCTGTTACCACCGCTGCTCATAAACATATTGTTACCGAATGTCGGTTGTGATACGCTTGCGTCAAAATCGGTCGTAACTTCCGGACCTGGGTTGTACAAGTTTGTACCTGTGCCTGCAGCATTGTTACCAAGAGCAAAAACAGAAACGTCTGTACCAAGGAATGCCGGTCCAACCGAACGTGCACCAAGGATGCCCATCGTTTGTGACAATTCCGTGTTACCATTGTTGATGTTATCACGTGCGCCATATGCTGGCGGATTGTACTTGCCACCAATACGAGCACTTGCGATAGCAAAGTTGCTATACGTACCACCCGTACCACCGATGAATACGATGTTCGAGAGCGAACCACCTTGGAGTGAACCAGCAAGGTTCAACGGACCAGCAGGACCACGGGATACAATACCACCACCAACAACAGCTTTAGCACGTACGCCTACAGCGTCCGGAGCCGTGTATTTGGTAGCATCGGTAACCGACGGATTGATGGTTGCTGCACCAGTTGTAGCTGTGCCTGCACCACCGCTCGGGTCGTCTGACAAAAGAACCTGTGCTTGTGCGTTGTTGATACCAACAAGTGCGCCAAGATAGGTTACTTTTGCTTGGTCACGCGACATGATAGCAACCGTCGTCATTGTGAACGTGTAGTTCTGAAGACGTGCTTCACGTGTCATACCAGTGATAAATCCAGCAGATGCACCACCAAAGCGTTGTGCTTCGATAGCGCGGCTTGGGATAGCCAACGTACCACGACGCAACTCAACAACACCAAAGTTGTTGAAGTCACCACGACGACCAAAGTCGTTCGCAGCATTCGTTTGCAATACACCTTGTTGGTTATTGCCACCGGTAACATTGTAATTCGTCAATGGCTGATATTTCGGAGCTGAGAATCCTTGTGGAGCAGGTTGTGCTACAGTAGGAATTTGAGCAGAAACACCACCAATAACCGCACCTTGAGGAGCATATGCAAACTGCGAACCGAAGACAGTCATCATCGGCGCAGCCACACCCGTCGAAGGGAAGCCAACACGAACGCGACCATCAAACGTACCAGTCAGATCCGCCGAAGGACGCAATCCAAATGGGCTGGAATATGTTTGCTGCGTACCAGGGGTCGTAAGCACAACGTTGACTGCATAACGCAAGTCGGCATTGTCCGGACGAGTATCCACATATGCACTCGCGCCAACACCAGGGGTCGGAGCGCTCGTAGCAAGGTCAACGCGCGGATACACAGCGTCAGCTTGATACTGACCCGTGTTCGGGTTGAACGAATGACGAGGCAAATCGCCGTTTGCACTGTTCGTGTGTTCAGGACCTACAACAACCGTTGATGACGTAGCACCAAAGATTATTTGAGGTTCCGTGCCAGCAGCCGGCTCTTGAGTAGCGGTTTGCTGACCCGAACGAATATAGTTCGCAAGGTACGGACCTTTACGAGATTCACCTTCGCGCATCAAATTGTGCATACGAACCGGAAGCGTTTGAACAACGTTCGACGGTACGTTCATCACAAGGTTGTGAGGACCAACAACGTCGGACGCAAATTCAGCCGAACCCATCAAATTACTTTGTTCTGTATCGTACTGCAACGTTGTTGACGCTGTCGTGTTGATAGCATAGTCATAAAGACTATTTGTAATCATCGGGAAGTTATTCAACATGTCCGCG
>JANYIG010000276.1 GCA_025358765.1 Candidatus Kapaibacterium sp. | reverse complement strand
AATGGTTGGTTGGGCAATGATGGTACGTTTTCCCTCCGCCAAACGTTCGGCGGCAATGTGCCGCAGGATGGTGTACGTTTTGCCGCAGCCGGTTGGTGCGTGGAGGTACAAGCGCGGATGGTCGTGGATAAGGCGATGGAGCGCGGCGAGAGTTTCGGGTGATTCCGCGAGGTGTTTTTGAATTTGCATTTGCAGCGCGGGGATGGCGACCATCTGCTGTAAGGTGCTTGATGCAAGTTGCAAGGGGATGGGAGGAAGCGCGAGCGCCGAACGAAGTTCCTCATCAAACCCGAAACTCGTGACGTAATCCGCAACGTCGTTGAGCGCGGGTTTGGGGTCGGAAGAAGAACGTTGTTGTTGGAGCCTTGGCAGCGTGACGATGTGTGCGTGAACGCCGTTTGTTTGGCAGAACTCGTACAATTTCTCTGCACTCGTTATTCCCGCATAGTCCGTGTCAAACACAATCGCAAGACGGCTCTTCGTTGTGACCAATCGTTCAAGCACGGGCGCGGGCAAGCGCCGTTGCACCCCACCGAGCGTGAAGGCATTGAACCCTTGCGCCTTCAAAATCAAAAAGTCTTTGATGCCCTCAACGAGATACGCGGGTTCGTTGTCTTTCAACGATTCAAACCGCGTATCAAATCCTAAGGCAAACTTTACCTCGCTCGTGTACGGCGTGAGCTTCAAGTGAAAGTTTTTCGAGCGGTTGGGGAAGGTGGAGTGTGTGGCGGACTGGTAATAACAATACCCATAAAAATTTCCATCGGCAGAGGGAACCACCATCGTGAAGCGCGGCTCGTGCGAACCGGAATACGCACGACCGGAAGCGTTCACACCTTCGTAGGAATATGTACGCAGCGCTTTTGCACCGGACTTTTCCAACACCGCCCGCGTGATACACCCGCCCGAAAGCTCGCCAAGAATACGAAGTTCTTCATCGGTGAACGCATCCGTCTGAACATCGGTCACCCGAAAGGTACTATCATTCCCCCTTGTCAAAGGGGGCAGGGGGGATTTCTTCAACAGCGCGTCGTGAGCAGCAGTAGGGAAGAAGGCACTCGGTGTAAATATACTCGCGTTGAGGTCAAGATGATACAGCCGCGCAGCAAACGCAATTTGCGCTGTGAAATCATGGTAGCCATACAACGCAAGGAGCGCGAGAAAATTTCCGCTTGCATCTAAGTCAGCGGCGGCAAAGTCCTTAAAAAAAACATGCCCGCGTTTGTCAGCAAACACAGAAAAGTTTTTTGCTTTGGCATCCGCGCGAAACGGGGAGACATAGCGCCTGCCAACCGAAAATCCAAACGATTCAAACACGCGAGCGCCACCATCAATGCGAAGAATTTCATCCTTTGCTTGAACGGTTGTGTATCCTGCCGAATGAAAAGCGGGGGAGGAAGAGGTTTTTTTTTGCGTGGCGGGAGAAAAATCGCGAGAAAAATTTTGCACGAGCATGACAGAAATCCTTTCTGGCACATCGTCACGGACGGGGCTTTACTGCTTGCGATTGCTTGTGATACGGAAAGCGCAATCAACAAAACTGTGATGCAAATCGTACAGTGTGAAGAAAACATTACACATTTTTACTCTTGCGTGTGAATGTTCCTCACCATATATTTGCAATCAGAAAGCCACACCGTTTAGGTGTACCTCTTCTTCCCCCGTGCCAGTCTCTCAAAAAACGAGCGGGGTTGAAGTTCGATTAGAAAAAAAACAAAGTCACGTTTTGCCGACGTGGCTTTTTTTATTGTGGTCGCTGTTTGTTTGGGTAGCAGCGACGGTACAAATATACGCCGTAGGCGGGCAACCGCCAACACAAAAGCGCTGGGGCAATGAGAATGAACCACGGGATTAAAACAATGGATGTTGGGGGACTTCCCATGATAGTGGAGAGATTGGTTACGTGGTACAAAGCAATTGTGGTGAATTGCTATGTGAGGCATTACAGACGATGAACCAAAGGGGTCAAAAATTGCAGGGGAAGGTGAGGAATAAAAAGAGCGCAGGACTTGAATTCAAAGGGAAAGAAGAGCAAGCATCATGCCAAGTTTTCGATGCTAAAAAAATGCTTGAACAAACCGACAAAGAATGGTAGAATTGTATGGCAGTACGTCTATCATTTGT
>JANYIG010000327.1 GCA_025358765.1 Candidatus Kapaibacterium sp. | reverse complement strand
TCAGTAGCAAACTTCGCGTGGCATCGGGTCTGCCGACCACGCCGTACATTGCAACCCAATATCGTGCAACAACAACGGGTTTCCCAATCGGAACGCCGGACTTTGCACGTTACAATGAGGGCGACCGCCTGAAGACGTTTTATGCGATAGACGTGCGTTTGGATAAACGCTGGTATTTGACGGGCTTGCAGCTTGTGACCTACATTGATGTGCAAAACGTGACCGCCCGCGCAAACGAAGCAAGCATACAGTGGAAGCCTCAAAAAGCAACAACGGTTGTCAATACGGCTCTGGGTCTGCTTCCCAGCATTGGCGTAACGATTGAATTCTAACGATGTTTGTTAAGAACTTGGGTGGCGCTCTACAAAAAATCGGCTCAAGCCGCTTCCGAGCATTCCCGCCAATGCACCCACAAGCGCTGCAAGAAACAAACTCGCTACGGGCGGTACAAACGTAGGCTGCCCAATAAATCCAGCAATCGTGGAAACGGCGTGGGAAGAAGGCTCTGGCGCAATAACAAAATTTGCTGCGAGTAATATCGCCCATGAAATTAGCGTTATAATCGAACCTGCAAGCCAGCCCCTATGCGGTCTCTGTATTGCCAGAGCAAACGGAAACGTCATAAGTGCTGTTACCCAGCCGAAAAAGATGTACATGACGCATGAAATCACAACACCAACAATAATAAAAAACAGAAAGAGTTTCATAATGAATTATCGTTTTGGAGTGAATACAAGTTCTTGCGAGAGTTTTGCGCGGTCAAAATCTTGCACGGACGTAGGCACGTAAAGCTGATACAACCTGCCTTCCAACCACGTCTGCACCTGTGAATCGTAAAATCGGCTAAACGGATTCCCCGACGGTCCGCCCGGAAATACGCCTTGTACTGTCGGTTTGCCGCCGTCCTTAAAGTCCGCCACCATGCGCCAACTTGCGCTGTGCGTGGCTTGCCAACCGCTTGCCGGAAGCACCGTAGAATTAAAACCCGGAAATGGAAATGGTCCGCGCCAAAGCGGTTTCACTGCGCCCGTGCGGAGCAAATGACGTATCACTAAGCTATGATGCTTGCCCCACGTCCACCCGTCAGGATTCGCGCCGTATTTGGCAATGAGTGTATCTGCCGCCATTTTCAGTGAGCGTTTGCAAATGTCGCTTGCCGTCTCGTGTTCAGGCGTTCGTTTGTCGTCGAACCAGATGGATTCAGGTTCGCTGCGAGCAAGGGTTATCAACACATCTTGGGGTGGCAATCCTGCAATGGAATCGGGAATTTCGTCCCATGTTCCGCTTGCAAAATTATCCCAAAATAGTTTGAAAAGAAGCGTTTCTTTGCTATCCATACTCGTCATGCCATTCCACGCCAGAAGCCGCTCTACGGCTTGTTTTTTTACAGGTTCGGTGATAGTTTCCGCAGCGCCACATGTTCGCATCATGTCACGAATGAAGCGGAATTGCATAGATTCTACTTCGGTTTGTAGCGCTTGAAAATCCTTTGGGACAAGATGTTGTCCTGCTTGCAACCGTTCCGAAATTCGCATCGCCCGCCATGGATTCGTCCACGCATAACCGAGGTAATACGGATAATCGGGCGGCACGGGTTCTTGGTTCGCGGATTCCAGCCACGCACGGCTTGGATTCACGCTTGCAGGGATAGAATCGAATGGAATCCGCCCTATCCACTCACCTTCGTCGGTTTCGCCGTTTTGGATATATTTGCCGTGTCCTTGTTTGCGAATTGGGTAATAGCCGCAGCTTCGGAGCGCAATATTGCCCTCGCGGTCGGCATACACGATATTTTGCGCCGGAACGTCCCATTTGCGCTGTGCAGCTTGGAACTCCGACCAGTTTTTAGCGTGATTAAATCCGCCGATAGCTTCCATAATAGTCGAGGCTTCATGCGCCGTCCAGCGAATCGAAAGTGTTTTTTTGTTCTGCGTGATAACGGGTCCCCAATGCGTGAACCGCATTGTATCCGCCACCTCCGGCTTACCTTTTACGCGGATAGGTCGTATTTCCTCGCGTACAGGCTTCCACTCGCCCATGTATTTGTAGCGTTGCTGTTTTGTATCCTCGAAGGTGACTGTATAAAAATCAAGCACATCCGCTCCCGTATTGGTCGGACTCCACGCAAGGTAATCGTTGAAACCGATGATAATCGCTGGTGCGCCCGGAATCGTAACGCCATAGACATTTTGCGTAGGAGTAGAAATATGCGCTTCGTACCAAATGGCAGGCAGCGACAAGCCAAGATGCGGGTCGCCAGCAAGCAGGGGTTTTCCGCTTTGCGTTTTTGTACCTGTTGCGACCCAATTATTACTGCCTTTGCCCTCCATCGCCTCTGCGTACAGTTCAGAAGCACTCTTCACGCTTGTCAAGAACGCTTGCATTGCTTCGTGTGGCGCATCGGCTCTGCTCTGTTGAACACTCGCCAATGACGAATGACCAATTTCACTGTTTTGGCGAGCAATATTTTGGCGAGCAACACCTTTTGGCTCAGGGCTTTGTGGTTCTGGCATCGGCGAATGGTTTGGATAGAGCTTCTGTACTGCTTCCCAGCCGATAACGTCTGCAAGTTGTGTCATTCCTACATCCTTTGTTGGGAAACACAAATCCATTGCCATCACTTGATTCACGAGTACAGTGTTGATTGGCTTCCATGCTTCGGGTTTATAGCCAAGTAAGCGAAATTCAAACGGAACGTCTTGCGGCGAAAGCCCGTCAATCCAAGCATTTACGCCTTGCGAATACGCTTCAAGGATGTCTTTTATGGAACTGCTGTTTTTTTGCATTGCCTCCCACGTGCGCTCTGCGCCGAGCATCATCCCCGTGCGGCGCAAATATTTATCGTTCTCAATCATACTCTCGCCAAGCACTTCCGAAAGCCGCCCCGACGCATACCGTGTTTGGAAATCCATCTGGAACAGGCGGTCTTTTGCTGTCAGGTAACCCAATGTTAATGCGGCATCGCGGTCGTTTTGCGCGAAAATATGCGGTACACCGCGTTCATCCCGCAATACCTGTACGGGCGCAGATAAACCCGGAATATTTGCCTCAAATTTTTTCGGTTCCTCCGCAAGCCGCGCAGTGTGATATGCACCGTTCCAGACATCCAAAAACAAACCTAACGGCGGAAGTGAACCGACTGGACTCTCCATTACCCAGATGATGCTGCCCAAAAGTAGTGCGGGAATAAGCAACGAGAGGTAGTCACGAAGCGGGCGACGAAAAGAGAATGATTGCATAGAGCCTCAAGAATTGAGTGTTGGAGGGTATGATTAGAGAGATTCAAAGCGATCTAATCGCTGCTTGAAAGTTTCGGAGTGCCTTGTATTTTGTGCGAAGTTCATCACGATATTTGCTTCACTTTTTTATAGCGTTGAAAATTCTGGAACGTACTGAACCACACCGTCACATCCAGAGAGCGCTTTTTTGCAGAGTTCAAGTACCATAAACAGGTCGTCGGGAATGTCGTATTCACTGCGAATATTAAATGTACGAGCCGGAGCAAAGCCAAATTGCTCGTAGAATGTAGAATTTGCGTGTCCCAACACGAATACACTCTCGTACCCCTCGTCCTTGCAGGCTTTCACGCCTTTGGTCACGAGCTGTTTGCCAATGCCGCGTCGTTGAAACTCCGGTAACACCGCCATAGGCGTGAGTGCTACGGCTGGCAGGCGCTTACAATCAGCAATAATAGTAACGGGGCTGAACAAAATATGCCCCACAAGCTGTTCCCCAACAAGCGCTACGAGCGAAATCGGAGATTTTTTTGCTGTACGCAGGTCATCCACAAGATTTGCCTCTGCCGCACGACCAAATGCTTGCTCATGCACGGATCGGATAGCGTCTCGGTCGGATGACGCTTCCTCACGAATAATAATCGTCGTCGTAGTCATTAGTCCCCATTTGTGTTATTAAAAAAGCCGCCGGACGGCGTGGAAGCCGCCCGACGCTTTATACGCAGTTGAAGTTAATTAACGGTTATTGGCACGGAAACACTCACTGTATCCCACATTATCACAAGCATCGCACCTTTGTCCGCCTTGTCAAGTTTGATGGTGAATTGTTCGGTTGCAGTAGCCATTGTCGGCATTGCCTCCACGCGAAGAGCATCCTCCTTTGGATTAGGCAGGACTGTACCCCACTGTCCAAGTTTCGAGTTCAAGATTACCGTCCACTTATCTTTAGTCGGAATTGTGTACAGTGAATAGCGACCAGCTTTTAGGGGCTTTCCGCCAAATGTCACATCTTTCGAGAACACAATTTCCGTCGCACTATTTGCGCCCGTGCGCCAGATTTCACCGTAAGGAACAAGCGCTTTTGCGTCTTTCGCGCCAAATATGGCACGTCCTTTTTTGGATGGGCGGCTGTAATAGATTTTCACGTCCGCACCAGCGTTCGAGACCATTGCGCTATCCGCAGGGCTTGCGGCAGGCTTTTTACCTTGCGCCGAAGCAGTGAATGCCGCTCCAACAAGAAAACAAGCGGCGAGCAGCAGAAGAAGATATTTTTTCATGGATTCTATCATTGAAAAAGTGGAAAAAAATTTAGGAAAAGAAGCGTAGATTTGCAGTGTGTAATTATACAACTGCATTTTGAATACACAAAATAACAGCTTTTTTCGGCTGTACAAAGCCTCAACCACAGAAAACTCAATTGTTACCATATATGAGTACTTCCGTTCGTCTTAGCATCGTCCAATTTACGCCCGTTTTTGGCGATAAACGCGAAAACTTCAAACGTTTAAGCGCTCTTGCGGATACGATTGAATCCGACATCGTGATTTTTCCTGAACTTTGCACCACAGGCTATTTTTTTCAATCGAAAGAAGAATCTCGTTTGTACGCAGAAACAAAGGCAGGTGAAACCGCGCAGTTTTTCTTCGAGATGGCATCCCGCCTTGATGCGATGGTAATTGCTGGGTTTGTGGAGCGTGGCGAAGATGACAAATATGACGAAAAAATTTACAATTCTGCTCTCATCATCACGCCAAACAGCACATTGCCACAAATTTACCGCAAAACACATCTGTTCTACAAAGAACGGCATTGCTTCGATGACGGCAACACAGGTTGGTTCGTTACGCCGCATCACCGCAAAGATTGCAACGTTGGCACTATGATTTGCTACGATTGGCGATTCCCAGAATCCGCACGGATATTGGGGTTGAAGGGTGCCGATGTGATTGCCTGCCCGTCGAACCTCATCACGAACGTATGGCACATCGCTATGCCCGCCAGAGCGCTTGAAAACAAAGTGTATGTGGCAGTACCAAACCGCGCTGGCGTGGAAACAAGCCCGCAAGGCGAAGACGTGAAGTTCACGGGCAATTCGGTAATTTATGGCTACAACGGCTCGGAAGTCGCCAAAGCCGGTGCAAGTGAGGATACAGTATTGACAGTCGAAATTGAGCCTACAAAAACCCGTGACAAATCCTTCAATCCTCTCAACGATATTTTCAGTGACCGAAGACCGGAAATGTATGCGGAACTTGCTGCTCATGAGCCGTCATTGGTTCTTGGTCAGTAGTCATTGGTCGTGTATGCATTGTGGCATGGCAGTAGCTGTCACATTAAAATCTTCAACCAACATCAGCAACAACGAATGACGAAAGATCTCAATCCGCCTGAACGCAAGCAGCGCGAAACACTTGAACTCACGATTGAATCCATCGGCTTTGAAGGCAAGGCGATTGCTCGCAACGACGGTTTTGTGTATTTCGTAGATGGCGGTATTCCGGGCGACGTAGTGCAAGCGCAAGTGCGTTTCCGCAAAAAAAGTTATGCTGAGGCGTTTGTTACAAAAGTTTTATCACCTTCAAGCGCCCGCGTGGAGCCACGTTGCCGCTATTTTGGAACGTGTGGCGGTTGTAAGTGGCAGCATTTGGAGTACGCAGAACAATGTAGTTGGAAAAAGCAACACGTCCGCGATGCGTTCGAGCGTTTGGGGAAAGTGCCGTTTGGAGCGCTTCACGACACGCTTCCAAGCGCCGAGCAGTTTTATTATCGCAACAAAATGGAGTTTTCGTTCGACGATTCGCGGTGGATAACAAACGCCGAAATTGCCTCCGGCGCAGTATTTGACCGAAATTTTGCGCTTGGGTTGCATATTCCCGGAAGGTTTGATAAAGTCTTGGACGTGGAAGAATGTTTTTTGCAAAGCGAGATTTCAAGTCGTATTGTGAATGCCGTTCGTGTTGCCGCAAAAGCGCATAAAAACTCAATTTACCAGACACGCACTCACGAAGGTTTTTTGCGAAATCTCGTTATTCGTACTGCGCGGGCAACGGGCGAATTGATGGTGATTCTCGTTACCTCCAGCATAGCGTCGAAGGCTGATGAAACCTTGATTGCGTGGTTTGAAACAGAATTTCTCTCGGCATTTCCTGATGTGACAACAAGCATCCATGCGGTTTCCACATCCAAATCGCAGCTTGCCATCGGAGAGCCGCGTGTTATCAAAGGTTCCGGCTTTATCACCGAAGAAATTTTGGGCGTGAAATTTCGCGTGTCGCCGTTTTCGTTCTTCCAAACCAATACGAATCAAGCCAACGCACTCTTCCGCATCACGCTTGACTATGCGGGTTTAACCGAAGGTGAAAATTCCCAATTAACCGTTTGGGATTTGTACTGCGGCGCTGGTTCTATCACACTTCCGGCGGCACAACGCGCAAAATTCGTGGCGGGTATTGAACTTTCGGAACATTCGATTGCCGACGCAAGGAGTAATGCGGCTGCCAACGGAATCACGAATGTAGAATTTTACGCCGAAGACATGCAAAAAGCAGTCAAACGCGAACTGCTCGAAAAATTACCTGTACCAGACGTTATCATCGTTGACCCGCCCCGTGCGGGCTTGCATCCCGATGTTGTGGCAAAATTAGCAGAAATCGCCCCACCTGTTATCGTGTACGTAAGTTGCAACCCAGCAACGCAGGCGCGAGACTGTGCAATGCTTGCCGAACGATATGCTGAACAATACACCGTTGAGCAGATTCAGCCGGTAGATATGTTTCCGCATACGTATCACATCGAATCCGTTGCGCGACTTGTCCGCAAACTCCCCTCCGTGTAGATTGCATCAATAGTGTACTCTCGGCGGGTTTCGTAGCACTCGCTTTTTCACCTTTTGAACGTTCGGCAGCGATTGCCATGAAAATCTGTCTTATTCCGCACGTTTTTTTGCAATAAGATAGGTCAACACTCCCAGACCGTTTGCCACCACAATCACGGCGAGGATTTTCAGACCAAATATCAACGGATTGTTTACATCAACAATCGGGAAGAGTGACAAAACGATAAAACCTATGCTCACCACCACGCCCGATGTCGCCGCAAGCCGTAGCCAAGGTGACGGGCGCTGTGCAGCCGAAAGATTGGAGCGCTTCAAGCCAATTAAAGGGATGGCAAACATTACCAAATACATAATCGCATAAAAAATGAATGAGCCACTCACCAACAGCTGAAATGCCTCCTGTTCGCCCACGCCAAGAATACTCACAAGCCCAACGACGAGCGTCACAATGCCCACGAAAATCACGGAATTGATGGGCGTTTGGTATTTGGGGTGCAATTTTGTGAACCATTTGGGCAATAGTGCATCCCATCCAATAACCATCGGAAGCCGCGCCATTCCTGCCAACAAGATACTTCCGTAAGCAGCTTGCGAGAACGCCAACAGCAAAATTAGTGCGGGCGCAACATAACCCATCCACGAGGCATAGGCAACAAGCGTACTAAATCCTGCTTGCAACGCCTGTGGGAGCGGTCCGATGAGGTTGATAGCGTCTGGCGTGTTGAACGCGAGTACGGACGACGTTCCCAGAATATACATCAGCGCTATAATTGGTGCGGCAATCGCCACGGAGCGCCCAATGCTCCGTTTCGGATTTTTGCTTTCACCAGCAAACACCGCCACGTGTTCAAATCCACACAAGCCGCCGAACGCCATTTTTGTAAGGATATTCAACGAAAAAAGTGACACTGCCGGAATGGTGACGTGAAGGGGGCTGTATGTCACACGATTGCCAAAAGCAATATTTATGAGTGGCAGCGCTATCAGCAACACAAACACGCCGATGCTGAACGCTGCGCCAAAATTATAGACAAATTTTCCGATGTTCAAACCCACAATGGCGGAAAATACTAACATCCCGATAATCGAGCAATTGAGCGCCGTAATAAAAACCTTGTTGCCCGCAATCCAACTTGCATTTGGCAGAGCGTAGGAAAGATAAGTCGAGATTTCAAGCCCAATGGATGACAAATACACAATCACGTAAAGCCACATATTCCACGCCACGAAAAAACCCATGAAGTTGTTAAAACCGAGCTTTGCCCATTGGTAAATACCACCTTCGAGCGGCATCAAACGATTTAGGTAAGAAACGACGGCGGCAAGCGGGATGTAGAACACACCGATGGCGATAATCCAGTAAAAAAGATGATCGGAGCCAAGTTTACCCGCCGTGCCAATAAAGTTATACGTTACAACAATGAGTATTTGCGCCAG
>JANYIG010000217.1 GCA_025358765.1 Candidatus Kapaibacterium sp. | reverse complement strand
CGCGCTCGGCGGCGGACGCGACGACGGCGAAAAACTTGGCGTGGGCTGTTTTTTCAAGCCAACCATTTTTCTTGACGTGACGCGCGACATGACGATTTTTAAGGAAGAAATTTTTGGTCCGGTGCTGTCGGTCATCAAAGCCGATTCGTTTGAACATGCGATTGAATTGCACAACGACTGTGCTTACGGACTTTCGTCGTCCATCTACACCGCAGACGTGACGCGGGCTTTTCAGGCGATGCGGGACATAGAGGCAGGTATCACCTACATCAACGGTCCTACTATCGGCGCAGAAGCGCATATGCCGTTTGGTGGTATCAAAGGCACGGGCAATGGGCATCGTGAGGGGGGCTGGACGGCGTTCGAGATTTTCACAGAGTGGAAAGCGGTCTATGTGGATTTCTCCGGTACGCTGCAACGGGCGCAGATTGATAATGCGGATTAAGGCGCGGGAGATTGTTTGAGCGTAATAACAACGGGCTACGAACAGCGTTCGTAGCTCGTTGTATTTTCGCATTACCGTTGGATAACAAGTTGCAGCGTTTGACGATTTATTGTTCGGGCAACGAATGGGAAATCGTGATTTTGTCGTTGGCGGTGTTCGGTAACGTTTGACCACCGATACCTACAGAATATTACACGCCAAACTTCCGTAGCGTCGCCTCCACGCCGCTCCAATACGAGCGCCCAAAGAGGTTCACGTGAACAAGCAGGGGGTAAAGGTTGTACGTGGCGATGCGGTCTTGCCAGTCGGGGAAAAGAGGAAAAACTTCATTATACGCATCAAATAACCGTGCATCAAAACCGCCGAATAGGTGCATAAAGGCGATTTCTGCTTCGCGGTGTCCGTAATACACGGCGGGGTCAACGAGAACAGCGTTTCCATGCTCGTCCGCAAGGTAGTTTCCGCTCCAAAGATCGCCGTGCAACAGGGCGGGCGGCTCGTCAGAAAAATAATCATCCAAGAGCGGAAACAGCCGTTCAAAGCGCTTCCCAGCGTTTTCGCCAAGCTGTCCAGTGTCCAATGCACGGCGAATCATTGGCTCTAATCGCTCCTCAATAAAAAACTCCCGCCATTCCTTGTGGTAGTGGTTTTGTTGCGGAAGTGCACCAATAAAATTGTCATTTACTAACCCAAACGCCTTATTATTTCTATGATGCAAGGCTGCTACGTTCCGCCCAAAATCCTCCCAAAACGTTGGTGTTCGCTCGTCATCGTCCGAGCGCTCAATATATTCCATGAGCAAAAATGAATACTCTTCGGTTCCCACAGCCTTGACAACATGGGGAGTGCGGAGTGTTCCCGACTTTGCCAACAATGTCAAGCCCTGCGCTTCTGCTTTGAAATTTGGCAAAAAAGCGCCATCATTCGATTTTAGAAAAAACGTTCCAACTGTTGTATCTATGCGCTCTGCGGTATGAATGCACCCACCCGAAATCGGCTCTGTGGCTGTTATTCGCGCCTTCACTCCCGTTTGCCAAGGCAAATGCCACGTCAGGATAAACTCAACGGCGGCATAAAGCGTGGCATTCGCGGGAATGGACACATCGTCAGAAACCGCCGTTTGGTGTGAATCTGTCATGGATATAGGGGCAACAAATCATAAAAGTGCGTCATTTTGTAAACGCCTCTGCCGCGCAGATTGCCGTCATGCTGACAATTTCGCTCACGTCGGCGTTGCGTTCCAACACGTGGACGGGTTTTGCAATACCGACGAGGATTGGTCCGATGTATTCTGCACCGCCGAGCGTCAACAGCAGTTTGTATGCGATGTTCGCAGCGTTCAGGTCGGGAAAAACAATGACGTTTGCGTTGCCTTTGATGGTGCTGAACGGAAATTGTTCGTTCACTTTTTCCGGCGAAAACGCTGTATCTGCTTGCATCTCGCCTTCAATCATCAACTCTGGTTTTTTCGCTTTCACGATTTCCGTTGCTTTTCGGACGGTTATTGTGGTTTCTTCTTCCGACGAACCAAAATCGCTAAACGATAACATTGCCACACGTGGCTCTACGTCGAATCGGCGGGCGACTTCTGCGGTCATCATCGCAATATCGGCAAGCTGTTCCGCCGTTGGGTTTACCGTCACGGTCGTATCTGCCAAAAACAAGGTGTCGCCGGATTTTGTGATAATGATGTGTACGCCAGCCACACGGGAATAACGCTTGTCGGTGCCAATGATTTGCAAGGCAGAGCGAATCGTGTCGTCGTAACGGGTGTTCAAACCGGAGAGCTTGCCGTCCGCGTCGCCAACGGCAACAGCAACTGTGCTGTAATACGAGCGTTGTTTCAGCAGGCGCTTTGCCATTGCAAGCGTCATTCCACGCCGTGCGCGGAGGTTCGCAAGGTATTCTGCATATTCCTGACGTTTTGGCGAATTCAGAATATCTACTACTTCCACGCCCTCCAAATCTACCGAGTGTTCGGCAGCTTTTTTTGCAATCACGTCCTTGTCCCCCAACAAAATGGGCGTTGCGATGCCTTCGCTGGCTATTATTTCTGCCGCACGAATGACTTTTAATTCATCGCCCTCGGCGAGCATAATACGTTTTTTCGTCTTTGTTCGCTGTAAACCGCTTATGATGCCGAAAGTGAGCTGTTTTGATTTGCCTTGACGACCTTCTAATTCTCGTTTATACGCATCAAAATCGAGGGTGGTTTTGCGAGCAACGCCCGAATCAATCGCGGCTTTGGCGACCGCCGGAGCTACGCGCAACAGTACGCGCGGGTCGAGCGGTTTTGGGATGATGTACATATTGCCAAACGCGATTTTTTCGCCTGCATACGCCCGCAATACTGAATCCGGCACAGATTCCCGTGTGAGCGCAGCAATAGCACGGACGGCGGCTAATTTCATTTCGTCGTTGATGGCTTTAGCGCGAACATCCAACGCGCCGCGAAAAATATAGGGGAATCCTAATACATTGTTGACTTGGTTGGGGTAATCGCTGCGTCCCGTTGCCATGATAATGTCTTGGCGCACGGAGGTTGCTTCTTCGTAGCCAATTTCAGGGTCGGGATTTGCCAACGCGAACACAATCGGATTAGGCGGCATCGAAGCAATCATTTCTTTGCTGACCACATCGGCAGAACTCAAACCCAAAAACATATCGGCGAATTTGAATGCGTCGGCAAATGGAATATCCGTTGTGCCGTTGGCGAAAAGTTTTTTTTCCTCGCTCAAACCCGTGCGCCCGTTGTGAATCAAACCTTTACTATCAAACATAAAAATGTTCTCGCGTTTGATGCCGAGCTGAATATACAGATTGGAACACGCCGTTGCAGCCGCGCCCGCACCGCTCACAATCACCTTCATCGCGGCTAATTGCTTGCCTTGCAATTCAGCCGCGTTCAAAAGCCCAGCGCTACTAATGATGGCAGTTCCATGCTGGTCGTCGTGCATGACGGGTATGTTCATGCGACGTTGAAGTTCTTGCTCAATATAAAAACACTCCGGAGCTTTGATGTCTTCAAGGTTGATGCCGCCAAACGTTGGCTCAAGATTTGCCACCGTCGTGATAAATTCATCGGGGTCTTGGGTGGAAATTTCAATGTCGAATACGTCTATGTCCGCAAATTTTTTGAACAACACGCCTTTGCCTTCCATCACGGGTTTTCCGGCAGAAGCGCCGATATTCCCCAAACCCAGAACCGCCGTGCCGTTCGAGATAACCGCGACAAGATTGCCTTTGGCAGTGTACTCATACACAAGTTCCTCGTCCTTCGCAATAGCGCGACACGGTTCAGCCACGCCCGGCGAATACGCCAACGACAAGTCGTACTGCGTGTTGCAGGGTTTGGTTGGGATAACTTCAATTTTCCCCTTCCGACCAGAGGAATGGTATTCGAGCGCTTCTTCAACGCGGATTTTACGTTTGCTCATAGTTCTGTGGGCGATAGTAAATAATGTTGGGAAAAATATAAGAAGAAAATGTCAATGCCAGAATATTTGTGGAATTTAGAAACAATGACCAAAACTTATGCCTATCCATGGATGAAATCCTT
>JANYIG010000210.1 GCA_025358765.1 Candidatus Kapaibacterium sp. | reverse complement strand
GCTAATGATGGCAAGCGTTCGTGGTAATGATTACGAAACGGCTATTGGTGCGCTATTGGCGGGAACATTTGCTGGCTATACTGTACGCGATCTTCGGAGCAGAACACAGATTTTCAAATCCATCGGATTTATCTTTCTTGGTTATGCAGCTCCGACTATTGCGATTGGTATTAAGAACGCGACTGCGTTGCCGGATGTTCTATCACAACTGGCGTTTGCAGCCATTACCGCCGCGTTTAGCCCGATTACGACCTTAGGATTGCTTTTTGTGATTGAGCGCGTACTGAACATCACAACCGACTTGCGGCTGCTGGAGTACGACAATATTAATCATCCGCTTTTAACGGAATTGAACGAAAAAGCACCCGGCACATACCAGCACACACTCATGGTTGCTCGCCTATCAGAGAGCGCTGCCCTTGCAGTAGAGGCAAACCCAATTCTCGTTAAAGTAGGGGCATATTTCCATGACATTGGCAAGATGCGGAAGGCAGAGTATTTCGTGGAAAATCAAATCAATATTGCCAACAAACACGACAGATTGCCGCCCACCAAAAGCGCGAGTATTATCCGCCAGCACGTGGCAGAGGGCATTGAATTAGCAAAGGAATATAAACTCCCACAGCGTATTGTGGATTTTATCCCTATGCACCACGGAACGATGCTTATTCGTTATTTCTACGTTAAAGCGCTCGATGATGCAGGCGACCAGCGTGAGCGCGTGGATGAAGAAGATTTTCGCTATCCCGGACCAAAGGCAAACAGCAAAGAAACGGGAATTCTTATGCTTGCCGACGCTGTGGAATCTATGTCGCGTACGATTGATACGAACAACCGCGAAGAATTAGAACAAGCTATTGATCGCATCTTCGAGGAGCGTCTGTTAGATAAACAGCTCGACGAGTGCGATCTGACCATGCGGGACTTAAACCTCATCAAAGAATCGTTTGTGAAAAATCTACTCGGCACAGGACATCAGCGGGTGAAATATAAACCCATTCCGAAAGAAGAGGACGAACCTACGCCGGATGAGCAAACGTAATTCTATTTCATCTGCTACGATTGTTCTTCCAACAAAACGCCCTCGATAGGTTCATCGGCTTCTGTATGCTGGCAAATCACGATTTCACCAAAATGCTCACTCTGGCGCACGGCTATAGAACGGTTGCGGATGAGTTCCAACAGCGCCAAAAATGTTGTGACAATAATTGTTCGGTCATCGGTGGTAATGAGTTCAGAAAAACAAATCTCTGTGCGATACCGAAAAAGCGCAAGAATGTATTGCGATTGCTGCTCAATCGTAACGGCTTCGCGAATAATATTGTGAATTGTTGGTGCTTTGGGAACCTTTTTGAGCGCTTTCGAGAATGCTGCCAAAAGGTCAAACAGTGTCACGTTACGGAATTCATCGTCTGGTTCAGATGATTGTTTTACATCCGCCTCAAAAAATTGACGATAGTACCGATAATACTGCGATTCCGACATGCCTGAAAGCTGCTCTGCGGCTTCTTTGTAGCGTTTGTATTCAAGCAAACGGCGCACAAGCTCTGCGCGTGGGTCTTCTTCTTGGTCTTCTTCGGCTGGGTTTTCTTCCTTTGGAAGCAACATTTTTGCTTTGATTTGCATAAGTGTGGATGCCATCACGATAAACTCACCAGCAACTTCCAAATCAAGCAGTTCAATCATTCGTGTATAGTCCAAAAATTCAGATGTAATACGGGCTATGGGGATGTCGTGAATATCAAGTTCGTCGCGCTTGATAAAAAATAAAAGGAGGTCAAGCGGACCCTCAAAATTTGGTAATTGGATATTATACATGGTATGATTTCATTAGATGGAAAAAGCATGGAAAAGAGGAAAAAGTACACCCGACGCAATTTTGCATTGGCTTTGTTACTAAAAAAATTTAGATTAGGTTCAATCATTCCACAACAGTTCTCTTTAGCCCTTCCCGTTAAACATTTTACCGGATATGCGGTGTCTTACAGTAAAAACTATGAGGAGTACAGGCAGTATGCAATGCGTCAAAATCGTTATCGCAACGCTCGGTATTGTAATGATACACCACATCGTCGGATTGAATCTTTATGCCCAAAAGACATCATCGAATCAACCGTCACCGCCCAAAAAACAGCCCACCCAGAAATCAGCGGCGCAAAAACAGCCTCCTCCACCGATAGAAATCCCGGTGGTGCAAACGTCATTGCTGGATTCGGCTCAGTTGCTTATTCAAATCACGTTTTCTTCATTAGAAGAAGCCTTAAAGCGTCCTGATAAAGTATATAAACTACGCTTGGATGAAGCTGGATTAAAATCTCTGAAGCCGGAAATCGGTAAACTTGTTAATTTACAAGAATTATCCTTAGCGAGCAATGAACTTACAACGCTTCCACCGGAAATTGGTAAGTTGACGAACTTGCAAGTGCTTATCCTGGATCGTAATAAATTTATTCGGTTCCCCCGCGAAATGGGTTTGCTGCAAAACCTGCAAGTACTGTCTCTGATCACTTATCGTCCACGTGAGGAAGATATGCCTATTCCCCAAGATGATGAGGAAGACGCGGGCGAAGAACTCAGAGTACTATGGACAGAAATTGGCAAACTGACAAACTTAACAACGATTAATCTTTCGGGCAACACATTCATACGAATCCCGAAGGCTATCTTGAGTGTGCCGAGCCTACAAGCGCTGTATATGAATGGGAATCGCCTGATTGAATTGCAATCGGGCATCAATAAGTTGACAAACTTGCGACAATTAGATGTAAGTAATAATCACTTGAAAGCCTTGCCGTCCAATATTGCGTGGTTAGACAAGTTGGAAACGCTAGATATGCGACTGAACCAACTTAAAGAATTACCCCCTGAAATCGGTCGTTTAAAAGGTCTGACTGATTTGGATGTAAGTTTTAATAGGCTCAAAGCGTTGCCCGATGAAGTTTGTAACTTGACAACATTGCGGCAGTTGAACATCAGCAACAATCAAATCGTGATGATTCCGGCAGACATCGGCAAGTTAGAAAATCTGAAACGCCTGAAAATGACAGATAACAGGGTTCAAGACGACAGCGAGCTTTCGCGCCGTGTCTATCCATTAGTTAAAAAGCGGACGATTATTGAGCGGGATGTGAAGAACAAATAATCATCACCGAAGTTCAGCCGAATTGAAAAGCCTTTTGAAAAACCTATATTCGCCGTTGCGTACTCAAGTCACGTAACGGCGAAATTATTTTGTTTTGTATATTACGCCTGATTCCACATATGAGAATGATATGTTGTTGGCTGTGATTAGGGTTCGGTTTATGATTCTTTTAGAACAATCAATGTTAGTGGTAGAATAATGACTCATGACAAAAACATGACAGTGAAACCATGATACGTGTGTTCGTCATAGTGTTTGGAATGATAGCATGGAGCGTTCGGCTTCAGGCACAGTACGACTTTTCCTCTGTCGAAAAGCTCCTTCGTGATTCGTTGAGCAAGTTTGACGGCGGTTGTTCGCTATTATTAATGCAAGATGGCAAAATAATGTACGAGAAGAATTTCGGACATTACACAGCAGATACCGTTATTCCTATTGCCTCTGCTTCAAAGTGGCTTGCTGGAGCAGTATTTATGACGCTTTGCGACGAAGGAAGGCTTTCACCAAAGGATTCTGTTCGGAAATTCCTGCCATATTTCACCGACGACAAAGCCTGCATCACGCTTCGTCACGTATTTTCGCATACGTCGGGATTGCCGGGCGAAGTGTCTGCCATGCGTAATTTGACGCTTACCATGAAACTTGCCGCGCAAAAAATCGGTTCCGAAAAATTACTGTACAAGCCTGGATCAGCGTTTCTTTATGGCGGTGGTGGAATGCAGATTGCGGGGCGTGTGATGGAAATTGCATCAGGACAAAAAGCGTGGCAAACACTTTTTGACGAACGAATTGCCAAACCACTTGGGATGGTGAATACCAATTTTTATGCGCTTGGAAAGACCGATAATCCTTTACTTGGTGGTGGAGCACAATCTTCAGCGCGGGAATTTTCGCGTTTCTTGCAAATGCTTATGAATAAAGGTGTCTGGAATGGCAAACGTATTCTCTCGGAAACTGCCATTGCCGAAATGCACAAAGACCAAACAAACGGCATTCCTGTGATGCTGGTGGAAGAGAATAAACTTGTGCCGCACGTGCCGCCAGAGAAAGCGAATTATGGCTTCGGTGTTTGGCGCATCAGCAATGCTCTGACAGGCGAACTGATTGAGTTGAATTCGCAAGGGCGCTACGGTTTTAGCCCTTGGATTGATGTAAAACGCGGCATGATAGGTATTCTTTCCACGCGAACACCGTTAAAAACCATTCTTCCTACCTATAAACGGATGAAAAACCTCATCTGCGAGGCAGTACCCATCAGAGTTCAAACAGCCGAAAAATGACAAAGCCGCGTACAATGAATTGCAAACGGCTACAAGAAATCGGGGTTAAAAACAAGCAGTATTCGGCGAATAAACATTCTGAACTCATCTCGAGGCTTCAATCGCTTGCTCAATATCGCGAAAAATATCATCCACATGTTCCAATCCTACCGATACACGAATCAAGCCGGGCGTGATGCCGACCGCCATCCGTTCTTCTTCTTTCAGTTTTGAGTGTGTTGTGGATGCTGGGTGCGTGGCAATAGTGCGCGTGTCGCCCAAATTTGCCGTGTGCGAGAGCATTTGCAGTGCATTCAAGAATTTCCGCCCTTGTTCAATACCGCCTTTAAGTTCAAATGTCACCACACCGCCGCCTAAGCGCATTTGCCGCCGTGCCAAGTCGTGCTGCGGATGCGAAGCGAGAAACGGATATTTCACCGTAGTAATGCTGGGATTGCCTTGCAATCGCGTAGCAATCGCAAGAGCACTCTGACAGTGGCGTTCCATGCGGACGGCAAGCGTTTCGAGGCTTTTCGAGAGAATCCAAGCATTAAAAGGACTGAGCGACGGTCCGGTGTGCCGCGCAAAAAAACGTACTTCTTTGATGAGTTCCTTTGTTCCTAAAATCGCACCACCAATCGTCCGTCCCTGCCCATCAATAAATTTTGTTGCCGAGTGTGTGACCAAGTGTGCGCCGTACTTTGCGGGGTTTTGTAGATACGGCGTTGCAAAACAATTATCCACGTTTAGAATCACGTTGTGTTTGCGGGCGAGTTTGCCAAGCCATTCGAGGTCAATCACATCCAACGCAGGATTGGACGGCGTTTCCACGAAAATCATCTTCGTATTCGGCTGAATGTTCGATTCCCACTCGTCAGGATTCGTGATGTCCACATATGTGTGGGTAATTCCCCATCGTGGCAACAGCACCGTCAGAATCTGGTGCGTAGAGCCAAATAGCGAGCGTGATGCCAGAACGTGATCGCCAGAACGAAGCAATGAAGCCATACTCACGAACATCGCCGCCATGCCCGAAGCCGTTGCAATACCGTCCTCCGTGCCTTCTAAAGCGCAGAGCTTTTCCACTAACTCGTTGTTGTTCGGGTTCGAGAATCGCGTATAAATATTGCCCGGAATCTCGTCTGCGAACATTGCCCGTGCTTGCTCTGCGTCCTCGAACACAAAGCTCGACGTGAAATAAATCGGTGTGGAATGTTCGCGTTCGCCGCGTTCGTTTTGGATGCGAATAGCATTCGTTTCAAAATTATCGAATTGATGCAATGGTTCCATAGAGATGGCGTAAAATCTGGATAGAAGAATGTTAATTACTACATGATTTCAAGTTTAAGTTTAGATAATCTTGACTACCCCTCAAGCGCATCACCCCTCTGTAATCCGCTTCACGTCTCGCTTCTCCCCTTATAAGGGGAGATTGAGTAGGGTTCTTGCGCGTAAGGTTTGATGCGATTTTCAGGAATTTATCTAAACTTCAATTCAAAAATACCGATTGCTATAAAAAGGATTAAATGGTATTTTTCGGAATCATAAAATACTGGTTTTTGTTCACTAGAATGTATTCCGAATTATCTACAGGTCTGTCACACCCGACCCAGCCTTCGATGGAGTAAACTCTGGTGGGTGTCCAGAGGTCGCTTGCGATATGGATTCCCGCCTTCGCGGGAATGACATAAAAAGTATTCGGAATAAACTCTACTTTGTATCAAATCATAATGCAAGAAATAACCGTCCGAGACCTCAAAGCGATGATTGACGCAAATGAGGATTTTCAACTGATTGATGTGCGCGAACCCTACGAACGTGATATTGCCACAATTGGCGGCGAAAGCATTCCGCTTGGAGTTGTGCCTGCCAATGCTGATAAATTCTCGCGCGACAAAAAAGTGATTGTCTATTGCCGCAGCGGTAAACGAAGTGGAACAGCGATTGAAGAGCTTGAACAAGAACACGGCTTTACGAATTTGTACAATCTCGTTGGCGGTATCCTTGCGTACGCGGATGAAATAGACCCGTCGCTCACGAAATACTAACAGCGTTCTAATGGAATATTGATGCTATAAGAAACGGAGCTATGAGCTTTTACCAGCTATTGATGGCTCCGTTTGCTGTTTTGCAAAGCTTCCTTGCACCATAGACGAAAATACTACACCATCTTCCCACCGCTCATCCTCAAAAAACGACCGCTCGTCCGTAATTACAGCCATTCACGCCGAATGGGAGCATTTCCTCTCACTTTTTTCCGAAATTTGCATCAGAAATAATGCAATAATTTGATACGAAAAAGGTTTTATTTTTTATTCACCCTCCTCCTAATTCTATGCGTACTTTAATTTTTCCATTTTTGTTGTGGATATTCGTGGGTTCACTTGCAACGCAACTTCCAGTAATGGCACAAACTCCAACTGGACAACAAACAAACGCCCAGCAAACACAGGTAATTCGTGGTCGTATCACCGATGCTGAATCGAACGCTCCGATTCCAGGCATCACTGTGACTGTTCTTTTAGAAAACAGCGCACGGCGTGGTGCGGTTTCCGACCGTTCCGGCGCATTCAAAGTCAGCGGCGTTCCGCTTGGTCGCCAGACGGTCAAAATTTCCGGACTTGGCTATCAAGAGCAAACAATTCCCGAAGTACAAGTCAGCGCTGGCAAAGAAACGGTATTAGACGTGACCATGACGGAAAAAGTCGTAAAAATGGCGGACGTGAGCGTGAATTACGATCGCTCCGCTGAAAAAATTAATACGGTGAACGAATATGCTTCCGTCAGTTCGCGGGCGTTCAACATCGAAGACACCAAAAAATACGCCGGCTCGCTCGGCGATCCTTCGCGGATGGCGCAAAATTTTGCGGGCGTGGTCGGCGCAAACGACTCGCGGAACGATATCGTTGTGCGCGGCAACTCGCCGGCAGGAATGCTCTGGCAATTAGAAGGTTTGAACATCCCCAACCCCAATCACTACGCCGCCATCGGTACAACAGGCGGACCAGTGAGCATGTTGAATAATAACATCCTTGACAAATCCGATTTTTTCTCCGGCGCATTTCCCGCGCAATACGGCAATGCTTTTGCGGGCGCATTCGACCTGCGGTTGCGGAATGGCAACAATGAAAAAACTGAATTTTTGGGGCAGATAGGCTTCAACGGTTTTGAACTTGGCGCTGAAGGTCCGCTTTCCAAAGAGTCCGGCGCATCCTATATTGTCAATTATCGCTACTCTACGCTGGGGTTGTTCAAAGCGCTTGGTGTCAATTTCGGCACGGGTTCGGCAGTACCGAATTATCAAGACGCTACGTTCAAACTAAATCTTCCCATCGGCGAAAACGCCCGTTTTACGGTCTTTGGCGTGGGCGGTATGAGCGATATTCAGTTCTTGGGCAACGATGCTGACACGACAAAGGCAAATTTTTATGGAGATGAAAACCAAAATGGGTTATCCAAATTCAAAACAGGTATTGCCGGTGCAAGCTACGAAACGAACCTTTCGCAGCAAACATTTGTCAAATTCACCTTGGGAGCAAGTGCAACGGAACAGTTTTTTCATGGCGACTCAATTGACGTGCGGACGCGCATTGCTTATCCGAGCCGCGATGTACTCTTCACCACACAGAAGTACTCTGCCGTAGGGCAGATTCGCCATAAATTTGATTCACAAAACTCGCTTGCAGCTGGTTTTACAGTTGACCGTCAGCAGTTTCATTTGTTCGACAAAAGCATCGTAAATGCTGGCAAAATTGACCGTGTTCACGTGAACATTGAAGACGGTGCGACGCTGACGCAAGGCTACGCGCAGTGGAAACACCGCTTTAGCGACCAACTTTCGGTTGTTCTTGGCGCTCATGCCCAACAGTATTCGCTTGGAAGCTCTTTTGTTGTGGAGCCACGTACCAGTGTGCAGTACATGATAAGTGATAATCAAACGGTATCGCTTGGATATGGCTTGCACAGCCAAGCACAGAATATTTATAATTACTTTATTGAGTCAAAAATGTCGGATGGCAGCATTCTCACAACAAACAAGAATATGGGTTTTACGCGCAGCCACCACCTTGTTCTGGGTTATGATTGGACATTTGCCGAAAATTGGCGCATCAAAGCTGAGGCGTATTATCAATCGCTGTTTGGTATTCCTATCAGCCTTGCCAAACCAACCTTTTCTCTCATTAACTCGGGTAATTCTTTTGACCCGACATCAGAGCCAAATCTTGTGAATGAAGGCACTGCCCGCAACATAGGTTTGGAACTCACGTTGGAGCGGTTTTTCAACGATGGATTCTATCTGCTCTTTACCGGTTCACTCTTTGACTCGAAATATAAAGGTTCGGACGGCGTAGAGCGCAACACCGCATTCAACTCGCAATACGTGGTGAATGCGCTGGCGGGCAAAGAATTTAAGCTCGGCAATAACGTGCTGGCACTGAGCCTAAAAGTCTCCACCACTGGCGGGCGCTATCTTACGCCGCTTGACTTTGCGGCATCCTCACAAATACAGAATGCGGTTTATGATGAATCCCGTGCCTTTTCCGAGCGTCAAACACCATACTTCCGTATGGATGCAAAAATTGCCTATCGCATAGAATTTGGCTCAAGCACCATGGAATTCTCTGTAGATTTGCAAAACGTGACCAATAATAAAAATGTCTTTTTGCAATCATACAATCGCCGTACAAACAGCATCGGGACACAATATCAGCAAGCCTTTTTCCCTGTGCCTACGTTTCGCTATACGTTCTAACAATGCACACGCACTAACCAACGGTGACTTTGTTTTTGGTGCATAGGTTTTTTATGTTTGCCAGAGAATGAGAGAGTCTTTTACGGTTGTGTTCCACCTATACAATATTGTTTTGTTTGGCGGAACACAACCGACATTATTACGCTGAAATACTGGAAGTAACTATGAGAACGCAGATTCACATTCAAGCATTTCCACGCACCGCGCAACAGTGGAAGCATACGGCATTGTATATTGTTCTTTTTGCCGTTGTGGCACAACTAATTATCAATGCCTTCAAAATGGGGCTGCATGTTCCCGATACCTTGCCATGGTGGCAACCGTGGGTGCTATCGTTGTTATACACCTCCATTATTATCATGACGCAGTTGTTTACAGGCGAAATGGTGAATCGCTTGCTGCCATTGCGCTCGAAATTAGCTGCTGTTCTCCATGTCTTCATTCAAGCAGTCTCGGCAGTAGGGGCGCTTCTCCTTGCTCGGCAGTGCGAGATACTCTTGTTCGGTTTTTGTAACCTCCACAGCGATATGATGATGATTATCAGTGTAGTTGCCATGATTCTATCATTGATAGGTAATACGGGATATTATTTGTTCGCGTTATATCGGCAGCTGCGAGCTGCGGAGCAAGCCGCGCTTGAATCGGAGCTGAAAGCATTACGTGCACAAATCAATCCACATTTTCTGTTTAATGCGCTGAACTCTATTGCCGCGCTGATTCGCATTCGTCCTGACGAAGCGGAACAGGTCACAGAACAGCTTGCAGACTTATTTCGCTACAGCTTACGCGCCTCGAAAACGCCGTTGGTCACGCTCGAAGAAGAGATGGAATCGGTGCAAATGTACCTTTCGATTGAACTCACACGGTTTCGTGACCGTTTGTGTGTTCGTATTGATGTTCCTGAACATCTTTTTGATGCGGCTGTGCCGAGTTTGCTATTGCAACCACTTGTTGAAAATGCCATCAAACACGGCGCAAACATCGTGGAGGGCAATTTTCTGATTGAAATCCTTGCTGCCGAACGTGAAGGAACGATTGCAATTTCCGTGCGCGATTCAGGCAATGGTTTCAACCTTTCTTTAGGCGAAGATCTCTTTGCCAAAGGTACAGGGCTTGCGAACGTGCGTGACCGTTTGCTTTTGCTATTTCCTAATACGGGCGCGATGCAAATAGAGTCGCACGGCATCACATTGCGCTTTCCACACCAACCTGTGACCGAGACAGCGTATAAACCATTGGCAAAAGGAAGCGTTGCACTATGATTCGCTGTATTCTCGTAGATGATGAGCCGTTGGCGCGCGAACGTTTTCGCTCGTTATTGGGCAAAACCGATTGCGATGTTGAAATCGTTGGAGAAGCGGAAAGTGGTACCAAAGCCATTCCCATGATTTACGATGTTAAGCCCGATGTTGTCTTTCTGGATATCCAAATGCCCGGGCTATCCGGGTTTGAGGTTGTTGACTTACTTGCCAAGCCGCGTCCACACATTGTTTTCGTCACAGCATATGATGAATATGCGCTCAAAGCGTTTGAGGTTCATGCCTTAGATTATCTGACAAAACCTGTTCGATTGGAACGTTTGGACAGGGCGCTGCACCATCTGTCCCAAATACACATCGTCCAGCAAGCTACCACCAATCTTGATGCACTTCGCAAAGAACGTGACCATCTGCCGCTTTCACGGCTCACTGTTCACGTTGGGCAGCGTTTGCGCGTCGTGAATCTGCCTGAAATTCGCAGGATCGAAGCGGAAAATAAACTTGTGTTCGTCTATCTGCCCGACGGTCGTTATCGAACAGATTTTACGCTCGACGAATTAGAGGAGCGTTTGCATCGTGAACAGTTTCTTCGGATTCATCGTTCGCATCTGGTACGGATTGAGGCTGTGAAAGAAATCATCCCTTGGTTTTCAGGAACATATTGCCTCAAATTAGACGACGGCACACAGCTGCCCGTGGCGCGGCGACGTGCGAATGATGTGAAATCGCTGTTTGGCAAAAGCTAACCGCGAAAACGATGACAAATAATTGGACGAAGCCGCGCAAAAATCATACAAGCCTCGTCCAATTTTGTTTTTAGGCGCATCTTTCTTTTAGATTATTGCCCCAAAAGCCGGAAGCGCTGAAGTTTAAACTGATAATACAACACGCACCCTACACAAAAACCTGCCAGCGCAAGGCTGCTCGCCACAACAATGGCAATGACGGACACCCATGCAACAGCCGAAGCATTCACAACGAACCCCACTTGAGCAATAACCAGTAGCGCCACAACAATCAGATTGTTAAAGCGAATGAGCCGATAATCTTCGCGTTTCCCAACGGCAATCTGCTTGGAGAAGAGTATTCGCCCGATACGACTGATAAGATTCCATCGCTTTCCGCCAAACACCGACACCAGCACAATGAGCAGCAAAGCAGTCGTAATGAGCGGTTGTTGCACAACAAACGCCCCGCCAAGCGTGAGGGCATACAACCATCGGCTGAACGTAACAATGGGTACAGGAATATCGTTTGGTTGCGGGGTATAATTATTCCCTTCGGAAGCCATGAATAAGTGTCCTTTCAGATTTGAGCTTATAAATTAAAGATTCGGTTGTGGTGTGATTCGCAGATATGGCTTCACGAACGTTGCACCTTTGGGGAATCGTGCCGGAATTTCCTCATCCTTCACTGCCGGTACGATAACCACATCTTCTCCATTTTTCCAGTTTGCGGGCGTTGCTACGCCGTAGTTTGCGGTGAGCTGTAGCGAATCAATCACACGCAAAAGCTCCTCGAAATTGCGACCTGTCGAAGCGGGGTACGTGATGATGAGTTTGATTTTTTTGTCGGCTCCAATGACAAACACCGAGCGGACGGTCGCATTTTCCGACGCATTCGGGTGAATCAGCCCGTAAAGAAGTGAAATCTGACGGTCTGGGTCGGCAATAAGCGGGAAATTGACCGTCGTGTTTTGCGTCTCGTTGATGTCGTGAATCCAGCTCTTGTGCTCATCGAGCGAGTCAACACTGAGGGCGATCACCTTGACATTGCGTTTGTCGAACTCCGCTTTGTACTTTGCCACAACGCCGAGTTCCGTCGTGCAAACAGGAGTATAGTCGGCGGGATGCGAAAAAAAAACTCCCCAACCCGTTCCGAGCCATTGATGGAAATCAATTGAACCTTCCGTCGTTTGGGCGGTGAAATTCGGCGCGAGGTCGCCTAAACGCAAGATGATATCGGTTTGTGAACTCATAGAAAAAACTCCTTGAAAATAATGAAACAAAAAAGCACGTCAAAAAGTAACTGTGCGGGTTATAAACAATTTGAAACGGGATAAAAAGAAACAAGCCACTCACCGATGAAGGTGAATGGCTTGTTTTTGAGCGTCATGTATAAGCAGCATTCTCACCTTCGCAGTACGCGGGCGCAGCACATCATACACATTTGCATCGTGCAAGGAACGCCGCAAGGCGTGGTGCAAGCGCGTTGTGAAGATTGAGCCGTGTAAAGCGAAGCGTTCATTGTGGAAATGCTAAATAAAATTACAATAGAAAATGTCGTGTTTGAATGTCTTTTTCAAGGTACGATTTTTCGAACGCAAAAGCAAATCTTTTTGAAGACTGTCCCCTGCAAAGGAGAAATATCAATGCTTTGAAGGAATTGTTTCGACAACAAAGTTCAACGGTAATTTGATAGATGATAAAGCATTTTGTATCTTATAGTGCTGTCAGTGTTTTCCCACACGCTACCAAATTGATTGTCAAGCCATGCGAATTCTTCTTTCCACCCGTGTTGAGCAGTCATACAAACAAGTCTTCGCCCAGTTTGACCGCGATCTATTTTTACGTCTTGCGCCGCCTTTTCCACCCTCAAGGCTCAAACGTTTTGATGGCTGCAAGCAAGGCAACGAGGTGCATATCGAATGGAGTTTCTTCGGTTTCAACCAGCAGTGGACAAGTGTGATTGTGGAAGATGGCGAAGTCAGCAACCACGAGGTGTACAACGATGAAATGTATTTTATTGATGAAGGCAAACAACTCCCATTTTTCCTGACGTATTGGCGACACCGGCACGGCATAGCAAGGCTTCCAGACGATACGTCGGCAATTATTGACGACATTCGCTTTAAAGCGGTATGGGGGCTGGATTTGCTCATCTATCCGTTGTTGATGCTCCCGCTTGCTTACCGCAAACTAATCTATCGTTCTGTGTTTCGCAGACAACAAAAAGAAAGAGGCGAGGCGTGAGAAGTCTGCTGTTACTGGTGTTGCTGGTTTTTATGATAAACGCCTCGTTATCAGCGCAAGTGGTGATCAATGAAATTCAAGCCGTGCCGTTTGCCGGAGAGCCAGAATGGATTGAACTCTACAATATCTCAACCACTTCAGTAACACTCCAAACCTTGCGAATAAGCGACTTTGCGGGCAATAGTGTCACAACCGCACAGCTCCGCCTTTCCGCAAACGGCTATGCTATTCTGACCCGCGACACCGCTTCACTACTTGCTCGTAGGAAAATTCCCCACGAGGCAGTATTAGTGCAACTTCGCCAGCTTCCTGCGCTGAATAACGATTCTGATGCCGTCGTGTTGCGCTCCGCCGAAAAGCTGATAGATTCTGCCTTCTATGCCACGCGCTGGGGGCGGTTTGGTGTGTCGTTAGAACGCATTGACGTACTCACACCTGCTTTATCGTCTGCAAACTTTGCTGCATCGCAAGCGGCGGACGGAGCCACACCCGGACGTTTGAATAGTATTGCGCTGCTTGATGTGGATGCTCGAATGGTATCTATCACCCTGAATCCTGACCTCTCACTTGCTGTGACGGTCGAAAATGTTGGTCGCCAGAGGCTTGCAAGCGTTGAAATTTCTCTGTATCTTGATGCAAACGGCAATGCCCTTGCGGAGCCGACGGAACTTGTTCTTCGGAAACCCTTACAGAACCTCACTCCCAGTGAACGGCACACGGTTTTAACAACAGTCCAAAGCCTACAACATGGAGCAGCTTTTTGTATTGCAATCGCCCAAACGCAAGGCGACAAACGCAACGACAACGATACACTCCGAACGCAAGTTTTTGTGCCGTATCCACGCGGAACTATGCTGGTGAATGAAATCATGTTTGAGCCACTTTCTGGCAACGCAGAATGGATTGAGTTGTACAACAACAGCACTTCGCAACACCCTTTGAACCTTGCTTCGTGGTTTGTGGTGGATGGGCGACCAGATACAGTGAGATTTTCGACACAAGATTTTATAGTGCCGATGGGCGGATATGCAGTCATAGCATTCGATTCTGCGTTTTTTCGGCAATATCCACTACTCAAGGGCGCATCGAACGTATTCTGCGTGAATGCACCGCAGTTCCAGCTCAATAACGATGCAGACAATATCAGGCTTTGCGAGCCGTCTGGCTTTGTACAAGATTCGCTTGAATACAGCACAAAATGGCACTCAAACGAACTTGCATCCACGCGCGGACGAAGTATAGAAAAAATTGCGCCATTATTGCCTTCTGTTCTTGGAAGTTCATGGGCGAGTTGTGGCGCACCAGAGGGATCAACGCCAACCCGTGTGAACAGTGCTGCATTGTCCATTGCGCCAGCTGGATATGTTGTTGTAGAACCAAATCCATTCAATCGTAGCCGAGCGGAGGTGTGCGAAATTCACTACTCGCTGCCGTACAAGCAAGCACGACTGTTTGCAAAAATCTTCGACACAAGCGGCGTTCCCGTCGTGGAGGTTGCGAACAATCAATTTTCCGCCAGCGAAGGCACACTACGATGGGACGGTCGTGCAAATAGTCGGTTGTTGCCACAGGGCGCTTATATCCTTTTGTTCGAGGCTGTTGATATTCTTACAGGGCAATCCTTTTCACAGAAAATTTTACTTGTTCTTGCTTCATCGTAATTATAGAGGTTTATGAATTCTACAAAACGCTTGTTTCTGAAAGCATCAGCTTTGGGAGCCGCTTCCACACTCATTCCATCGGCGGCATTTCCGAACATCATCGCTCGCCCTGCGTCGCCGAAAAAACTCAAGCTCACGTTCAAACCTTATACGCTTGAACTCAAACATGTGTTTACGGTTGCCGTTAGTACCCGCACGACAACGCCCGTTGTGCTTACGCAAATTGAGTACGATGGTGTGGTGGGCTATGGCGAGGCTTCCATGCCGCCGTATTTGGGCGAGACGCAGGAAAGTGTAATGGCGTTTCTTTCGCGTGTTGATCTAAGCAAGTATGAAAACCCCTTTGAGTTGGAGCGGATTTTGGGCGATGTAGATGCCATTACTTCCGACAATACCGCCGCCAAAGCCAGCGTAGATATTGCCTTGCACGACCTTGTGGGCAAAATTATGGGGCAACCGTTATACAATATATTTGGTTACGAGAAAGATAAAACCCCCATGACATCGTTCACTATCGGCATTGACAAGCCAGACGTGGTGCGCCAGAAGGTCAAGGAAGCCGAGGAATACAAAGTGTTGAAGGTAAAACTTGGGCGCGATAACGACAAAGAAATGATAGAAACTATCCGCTCCGTGACTAATAAGCCACTCACTGCTGATGCGAATCAGGGCTGGAAGGATAAGTTTCAAGCGCTTGACATGATTCATTGGCTCAAGGACAAGAATGTACTTTTTGTCGAACAGCCTATGCACAAAGACATGGTGGACGACAACGCATGGATTACTGAACACAGTCCGATTCCGATTATCACTGACGAAGCCTGCAAGCGCTTTGGGCAGGTGGCGAAGATGAAGGGCGTATATCATGGCATCAACATCAAACTCATGAAATGTACGGGTTTGCGCGAGGCGAACAAGATGATAGCATTGGCACGGGGGCTGGGCATGAAGGTGATGATTGGCTGTATGACCGAAACCTCGTGCGGCATTACCGCCGCTGCACACCTGACACCTGCGGTGGACTGGGCAGACATGGATGGTGCTTTGCTCATCAAAAACGATGCCTTCAAGGGTATGACGGTTGTGAATGGGAAAATCGTATTGCCTGAAAAGCCGGGCATCGGCATTGTTCCCGTCTGAATACCGTGACCATCTGTTATTAAAGCAAATTGTTATCAGAAACTAACACTCGGCAATGCGAAAATCTAATTTTTTGATGACCTGTCTTGCGCTGTTGTATGCTGTTACAAGCGTCTATGCTCAAGGGCGGCAGCATACAACTACAACGCACCAAGCAACTGACAGTACGGGTGGAATCGGAACAACAGCGCCCGGCAATTATCCTTATTCACCCGAACAAGATAAAGCGTTCTACGAGGCGCTTAACGAAGTAAGGCGCTTGCGGATTCCACCAGCGCTCTTGTTTCAACAGAGTTTGCAACGTGTGTCGCCCAAATATATCGAGATTCTTGAGGAACATGCAAAAGATTATGCTTGGCTTGATATACCAAAGTTTTGGCTCATACCAACGTTCCGTGAACAGTTCGAGCGCGAGTACAATCGTACCCAAGCAACATTTATACCCGGCATCTCAACAGGCAGGAATGGCGGCGGCATAACGGCAACGTTCTCGTGGCAACAGCTTCTTGCCGACGTAGGCTTGATACCAGACCTGTCGCCAAAAATTTCCTATACCGTTGAACAAACCGCAGAGGTCTCGGTTTCGGTGTATTCAATACAAGCAATTGCGGTGGCGAATATTTTCAAAAGTATCCAAATACCGGGCAGCTATACCGTGTGGTGTACACACGATCGCAAAGGCAAACGTGTGCCTCGAGGTTATTACGCTGCCGAAGCACAGATTGGCAATATTACAACAGTTCGCAAACAAATCTCTATTGACTAACTTTTTTGCTCTACAACTATGCAAAAACGACCGCACCACGAAAAACTCCCGAAAGATTCTCTGCAAAAGGGCAATGTTTACACACTGCTGCACAACGAAGCACCCGCCTACGAAGCCGAAATCGTCAAGTATGGTGGTGGATGTTGGGCGACCGTACGCGTTACTGACCCGCTCGACAACACGAAATTTTACAAACCGGGCGATGAATTTGATATTCGTGTAGCAATGTACGAGTATGCGGAAAAATCTGTGGAGAAGTCTGTGTAAACAAGGCTTATACGGGATCGTGGCGTTTTTCTTCACTGTTGTCTGCAAATAACGGCTTCGTGACATCTACGCGAAGCCATAAAGCACTTGCGACCAGCAACAGCGAGCCAATCACCACTAATGGCGCATTGTAGCCTCCCCAGCCTATCAAATATCCCACAACAACGCTCACAATGGAAGCTCCAAGCTGTCCTGCAGTATTCAATGCGCCGGAGACCGCACCAGAGTGGGATTGCCCCAAATCCATCGAAGCCGCCCACGTAACAGGCAACGCCACGTCTTTGAACATATAACCCAACGAAAGCAGCACGACGGCAACGATTTTATCCTGCGTAGCCGCCGATGCGAGGATGATTATGCCCGACGTAGCCAACCCCAATGCCGCAACCATACTGCGTCCCCAGCGCAAGCCAATACGCTTCGAGAGGATATCCGTTGCGTAGCCGCCGAACAGATTGCCTACCATTCCTAACGCAAAGGGCATTGTGCCAAAAATCACCATGTCTTTCTCCGTAAAGCCGCGCCCTTCCTGGAGGTACGTAGGCAACCACGACACGTAAAAATATGCTCCCCAGATGTTGAGGTGGTAGGCAATCATCAACGCCCAAAAATTTGCGTTTCCAATCACCTGCCGCCAAGGTAAGGATTGATGGACGTTCTGGAGATGGCGACGTGTTTCAATTTCTTCCACCTCCTCGTTAGAAATGCCTTTCATAGCACGTGGTTCGTCCCTGTACCACACATACCACACTACCGCCCACACGAGTCCAACTGCACCAAATACGTGGAATACTGCTCGCCAGCCAAACGTTAGCATAATTGGCGTGACTGCGAGCGGCGCAAGAGCAGCACCCAAACGACTTGCCGTCCAAATAACGCCTTGCGCTCGTCCGCGTTCGGCAAGCGGAAACCAGCGTGAAAGCGCAATGGAAGCATTTGGGTACGCACCCGCTTCGCCCGCACCAAACAGGAAACGTGTTGCCAGTAAGGAAATAAAATTCCACACCGAACCCGTAAGCGTTGTAAATACTGACCACCAGACTACTATTCGCGTTAGCACACGCCGTGCGCCGTGCCGATCACCCCACGCGCCGCTTGGAATCTCGAATAGCGAATATCCAATCGCAAATGCCGACAGCACCCAGCCGAATTGCTCATTCGTAAGACCAAGTTCAGATTTCATGCGTGGTCCGGCAAGCGAGATGCACACACGGTCAAGATACGTGATGACGGAAAGCAGGAACAGTGCGGCAAGCACGTGATAACGTTTTTTCATAAAGATTTTCTGTTGAGGATTGTGTCTGCCTGCTGCTCGTCAAATTCCCCTTCCCACCGCGCTACCACAACTGTTGCAACGCCATTGCCGATGAGGTTCGTAATGGCACGCGCTTCGGACATAAAACGGTCAACGCCTAAAAGTAGCGTTATTCCCGCTACGGGAACGGTTCCAGTGGATGCCAGCGTTGCCGCCAGCGTAATAAAACCTCCGCCTGTGACTGTTGCTGCGCCTTTGGAGGTGAGCATCAATACCGCAAGCAGCGTCAGTTCTTGCGTGAGCGTTAGTGGCGTATTTGTTGCCTGCGCCACGAAGATTGCCGCCATCGTGAGGTAAATAGAGGTTCCATCAAGGTTGAACGAATAGCCCGCTGGAATTACCAAACCCACCACCGACTTTGAGCAACCAAGTCGTTCGAGCTTTTGCATAATGGGCGGCAGCGCGGACTCCGACGACGAGGTTCCCAACACCAGCAAAATTTCTTCCTTGATGTAGCGCAGAAACTTGAGGATGCTGAACTTGTTGTACCACGCAATCCCGCCCAGAACCACGAACACGAATAACAAACACGTTGCATAGACGCACAACATCAAGTTCAGAAGCGGTAGCAAGGTTTGTATGCCATATTTGCCAATGGTGAATGCCATTGCTCCGAATGCGCCTATTGGAGCAGCTTTCATGACGATTGCTACAATGCCGAAAAAAACGTGCGCCACTTTTTCGCAGCCACGCACAATAACAACTCCAGTTGCACCCATTTTTGTGAGCGAAATACCAAAAAGCAACGCGATAAAGAGCACTTGAAGAATTTCGCCTTCGGCAAAGGCGCTCACGACGGTGTTCGGGATAATGTGCAGTAGAAAATCTACTGTGCTTTGGTTGTTGGCGGTTGTCACAAACTTTGCAATGGAGGATACGTCAATCGTTCGCACGTCAGCATTGATGCCCGCGCCCGGCTGAACGAGGTTGACGATAATCAGCCCGATGCCGAGCGCAAAGGTCGTGACGACCTCGAAGTACAGAAGCGCCTTCACGCCTACGCTGCCGAGCTTTTTCATATCGCCGATGCCCGCAATACCGACGACGACTGTCAGAAAGATGAGCGGCGCTATCAGCATCTTGATAACTTTAATAAACCCATCGCCAAGCGGCTTCATTGCTTCACCCAATGCCGGATAGAACGCACCGAGCGCGACACCAATACATATAGCAACAATGACCTGAAAATACAGCGTTTTGTAGAACGGAAGCGGTTTGGAAGATAGTTGTGAAGCAAGAGCCATAATGCGTTTCAGTTATAGAGTTAGCGGAAAATAACGAGGAATGTGAGCAAAGAAGCTGTTGAGAGTTTATCGTTCGGAAATATACGCAAAAAGCCGCGCCAGAAGCAGGGATTTTCGTAATTTTGTGCATGGCAATCTCCGAACAACCGAACCATGCTGAACACAGCCCGCAATCTGTCTCTGAAGACGAAGCCAACGAGCGCCGCCGTTTCGCACGGCTGTTGCTTGCGGGTGCCATCACTGCATATGCCGCGCCGTTTCCGTATGTACTCTATCAATTTCTTGTGGCTCCAGCATTTCGCCACAAACCCGCTTCACCACTGGCGCTTGGTTCTGCGGAATCGCTTTTTGTTACACAAAATTATATTGCAACGAAACTTGGCGATAAGAATGTGATGCTTCTTCGCTCGGCGGATGGCATAAAAGCATTTAACCTACGTTGTACTCATGCGGGTTGTACGGTAGAGTGGCAGCCAAATATGCAGAAATTTGTGTGTCATTGTCATGGCGGTGAATTTCATGCGGATGGTTCCGTTGCAAAGATTCCGCCTACAAAACCGCTCGAAGAGCTTACCATTAAGCACGAAAACGGGCAAATTGTCGTCTATGATGCCGTAATGCGGTGACAGCTTAACGATACCTCAATAATTTCAGCATGAAAAAACTGACCTCACTTGCAGATTTGCAAGCGCTTTTGCCCGAAACCGCACACGAAGAGCCAAATACAGAAGGCGCATTGAACACGGCATTCAAAGCCGGCTACGACGGAAAGGTGTACAGCCTCGTTGTCAAAACCGAAAAACGAAGTGGAACAAAACTCGTAACCATTGTACGTGGTTTTCAGTCGAATCCCGACGAGTTGCAAGATATTGTTGCCTCGCTCAAAAAAAGCTGTGGTGCAGGCGGCAGGGTACTGGATAATGAAATTGAGATTCAAGGCGACCACCGCACAAAAGTTGTGATGCAATTAAAAAAATTAGGGTTCCGCATTAAGGAATAATTCACCAAGCCTGCGAGCAAGCCGTAGATATGATTTATATTTTTTTACCGCCAACCGACGACGAACTCTTGCAAGAATGCGAGATACAGACGTTTCGCTCTGGTGGCAAAGGCGGTCAGAACCAGAATAAAGTTGAAAGTGGTGTACGGCTTATTCATCGTCCAAGCGGCATTGTGGCTGAGTCGCGCGAAGAGCGAAGCCAATACCAAAACAAACAGCGTTGTTTGAAAAAACTGCGTTTGAAAGCCGCCGCCCTCAATTATCGTCCCGCCGAGCGTGTTGCTACTCGTGCTTCACGTTCGGTCAAACTTCGGAATGGTGTCCGCAAAACGCGGCATGGCGCAAAAAAACAACTTCGCCGCCGTCCAGCAGTTGAGAGTGATTAATAATGATAAACAATTTTCAACATATATATAATAGTTCCAAACCTCTGATGAATACTGATATCCTGACAACCGATACTGATGACGGCGATGTGTTACCGCCAGCGAACAAGAAAAATTGGCTCAAAGTGTATGCGTTTCTTGCCTGCATTGCGGCACTATGCCTGATGTTTATTATCCTTTACCGCCAAATGCCTAAAAAAAGCGCACCTGTTACAAAACGTACTATTCCTGCGACGCGAAATATTTTTGCTATGGTTCTTTCACCTGTAAATGCTGATACCGCAAACGCTATCACAAAACAGATTGCAAGTGAGGTCGGCGCTGATTCTAACGTTACGCAGATGATTATCGGTGGGACGGCGGTTCACAAACGGTGTATGTCGTTGGCGGATTTTAGCAATCTAACAAATCGTGCACTCGCAGAAGCGCAGCCAGAGGTTCTCAAGCGTCAAGCGCTGTTGCTGTCCCATGTGGCGGGTGTCGTGACGGCAGATACGTTACCCACAACGTTGTATATCATTGGCAAGGTGGACGAGGGAGATTTTGAGCCGATAGAGAAGAGGATTGAGGGTGCAACGCGCGTGATGGGTTCGTGGAATGCGGCATTCAAAAATATTCGGGTCGTTACCTATATTCAGCCTGCTTCTTCGCCGCACGGCGATTCTATACGGTCGGCATTCATTGGTATGTTCCGCAAAGCCGGTCATGTTGTTACCGAACGACCAATGACAGTAGCTGGCAATGGTCGCTGATTTTAGTAGCGATAAACACAAACTATCCCGCCTAAAGTTGTTCTAATAAAAAGGCTGCCCACACCGTGAGCAGCCTTGCTATTCCACTTCGCTTTCTTCACTTTTACGAACACCCGCTCGTCGAGCCACAATCTTCGCAGACCGTGCAAGAGCCGTTGCGTTTCACGCGCATGGAGCCACAATTGAAGCATTGTTCACCCGTGTAGCCTTTTGCTTTCGCTTCCACAATGCGAGCTGCGGAACCGTTGGCTCCATTCGAGCCGCCTGTGGCTATACGCATTTCCGCCAGCTCCAACGCTGGTTCGGCGGATTTTGCTATAGGCTGAATCACGATTTCCGGTGATGCTGGTTTTGCTTCAACGGCGTGAGGCGTTTCATCTACCGCTTTGACGTGGACAAAGTCATTGCGCTTGAGGTAGTCGTAGCCGAGCGAACGGAAGACGTAATCCAGAATGGAGGTCGAATTTTTGATCGCTTCGTGACCTTCCACCAAACCCGCAGGCTCAAAGCGCGTGAAGGTGAACGTTTCCACGAGTTCATCGAGCGGCATTCCGTATTGAAGTGCTTTCGAGGCAAGCACCGCAAAACAGTTCATCAGACCTTTGAATGATGCACCTTCTTTGTACATATCAATAAAAATCTCGCCGAGCGTTCCGTCCTCGAACTCTCCCGTCCGCAGGAATACCTTATGACCGCCCACGTACGCTTCACGGATATGACCAGCGCGTTTTTTCGGTAGGCGACGGCGTTGTGCACGATGATAGACTTTTTCGACAATCTGTAACTGTACTTCTTTTGGACCTTTGGTTTCGTCAAGTGTCTCTTCATCACCGAGCATCAGAATTTCGTCCAATTCGCTTGCGTTCGTGCTGTTAAGCGGTTGCGAGAGCTTAGAACCGTCACGATACAGCGCGTTTGCCTTCACGCCAAGTTTCCACGATTCTACGTACACGTTCGCAACATCTTCTACGCTTGCTTCGGCGGGCATATTTACGGTTTTTGAAATAGCGCCGGAGATAAACGGTTGAACGGCAGCCATCATGCGGACGTGTGCCATATAGGCAATGTAACGTTCGCCTTTCGTGCCGCATTTGTTGGCACAATCAAACACAGGCAAATGCTCGTCTTTCAAGAACGGAGCGCCTTCGACGGTCATCGTACCGCAGATATAATCATTTGCTTCGGCGATATGTTGTTTTGTGAAACCCAATTCCACAAGCATGTCGAAATTGTAATCGTTTAATTGTTCATCAGTAAAGCCAAGCGTATTTTTGCAGAAATCTTCGCCCAATGCCCATTTGTTGAAGGCAAATTTGATGTCGAATACGGCATCAAGCTGTTTTTCAATGGTTTCAAGAGCGTCCGTCGTGAACCCTTTTTCTTTGAGCGATGCGCGGTTGATATGCGGGCAGCCCGTGAGCGAACCATGCCCTTTGCAATATTTCTCAATGACATCAATTTGCTGCGGTGTGTAACCGAGCTTCGTGAGGGCTTTGTGGACGGATTGGTTTACGATTTTGAAGTAGCCGCCGCCAGCGAGTTTTTTGAATTTTACAATAGCAAAATCCGGCTCCACGCCAGTTGTGTCGCAATCCATGAGCAAGCCAATTGTTCCGGTTGGCGCAATCACACTCACTTGTGCGTTGCGGTAGCCGTGCGTTTCGCCTAATTCCACTGCTCTGTCCCATGCTTCGCGGGCAGCTTGCATCAGGTTTGGCGGACAGATTTCGTGGTTAATACCCATCGGTTTTATGGTCAAGCCTTCGTATTGGTTTTCTGCCATGTTGTAGGCAGCGCGGCGGTGATTCCGCATTACGCGCAGCATTTGTTCACGGTTGCGCTTGAATCCGGGGAATGCGCCTACTTCCTTCGCCATCTCCGCCGACGTAGCGTACGATTCACCCGTCATCAGTGCCGAAATAGCGCCAGCGATAGCCAACCCTTGCGGCGAATCGTAAGGAATACCCGCCGTCATCAGGATTGTCCCTAAGTTCGCGTAACCCAAGCCTAATGTGCGGAACTCATAACTGAGTTCGGCAATGCGCCTCGACGGGAACTGTGCCATTAGGACGGAAATCTCCAGAATCATCGTCCAAATGCGAACGCCATGACGGAAATCGTCCACCTTGAATAACCCCGTTTCTTCCTCAACAAAATGCGATAGATTCAGGCTTGCAAGGTTACACGCCGTGTCATCCAAGAACATGTACTCGGAGCAATTATGGACAGCAATACCGTTTGCCGTGAAATGGCTTGTTTCCGGCTCTGTGAGGTCGAACACCTCTTGCATACCGATATAGGTTAATGATTCAACGTAATCGGTGAATGTGTCGCTGTATGTGCTAATAGCAGCATTAAGTTCACGGAGTTTTTTGGCTTTTTCCGTATTAGCGATAAAGCCAATTTCGCATTCAAAAATAACACGCGAGCTGCGACTAATGCGAAGACTGTGCATTTCTTCCACAGCATATTCTTTCGTGCTGCCATTGCCGTCAGGCAGAAGTGCTGTAAGTTTTCCGGCACGGCGATTTTCGTAAAGTTTTGCTTTGATGCCGAAATTAAGTAACAAAAGCTGAACTTGTTGCAACAGTTCGAGCGACGAAGAATCTAATGCTACATACTGGCTTTTTTCGCCGTAGTTAGCAACCGTTCCATCTGCGGTAAATAAACCACGCAACATTGCTGCTTGCTCCTGCTGATTCAACCGGAAGGCAGCATCACGAAACGCTTTTTTGCTACTGCCTTCGTTCAAGACCGCAAAGTCCTTAAACATTGTTAAAATTCTCGGACTACCAACAACAGCACGTGCCGTGGTCAATGTTTCCGTAACATTACCTGCTTTGTTGTGCTCGCCAAATTCAGGACGCAAGCTATTGATAATATTATTTGCCCATTCGACAACGTATTCTTCATCCTTGCTCATTGTCAGGAAGCCAACTTCTCGTGTATTACCTTGTGCATCCACTTCGTTCAGGTTTGTCACGCAGCCGTCGCCCACAAGCAATCCGATAAGCTGGGCAATGTCCTTTGAACCCGTGGAAGTCTTGCCAAATGAGCCTTGCAGAAGTCGTACAACATCATCCTTCGTCAATTCATTGGCTGGAACATCTCCACGATTTTCCGTGAATACCTTGTGGTCAGCTGTAAGCTCCAGACGGTAGCCAGCTTTTGTTTTGAGTTCATAGACAGGCTTTTTACCCGTCGAGAAGATGTTTTCTACCCAGTGCATATTACCGTCAAGGCTGCGAACACCGCGTGATTGCCCTACAAGGTTACCGATGCGTTCCAAACCGTCATGGGTAGTCACGAATGTATTTGCCGTAACGCACGGATTTGAAGCGTTAATCGGACCGTCTGCCGGACAGGTGTGCCACTCATTAATCGTTGTATCGTACTGCAATCCCGGGTCGGCAGATTTCCACGCACTCATCGCGATTTTTTGCCACAAGTCCCGTGCTTTCACCGTTTTGGCAACCGTGCCGTTTGTGCGGCGCACCAAATTCCACGATTCATCGTTGATGACGGCTTCCATGAACTTGTTCGTCACGCGCACGGTGTTATTCGAGTTTTGACCACTAACGGTGTTGTACGCTTCCGATTCATAGTGCGTATCGAACGTTTCAAAATTCAGCGTTGTAAAACCTTGCTCCACCAGCGACAACGTACGGAAAATGTAGCTTTGGGAAACATCTGCCTGAGCCGCATCGCGCATTGCTTTGGCAAGCATCACGTTTTCTTTGGTACTCGTGCCGCCTTGCAACGCAGCATCCATAACCGCTTGCAGATGTTTTGCCGTTATCTTTGAGCCTGCCACGAGTGCAGCAACTTTTTCCTCTTCTTTCGTTTTCCATTCGATAAATTCTTCAATATCAGGATGGTCAGCATTCAAAATCACCATCTTTGCGGCGCGGCGTGTTGTTCCGCCCGATTTAACGGCTCCTGCAGCGCGGTCGTAGATTTTCAGAAAGCTCATCAAACCCGATGACGTGCCGCCACCAGAGAGTTTTTCGCCCGCCGCGCGGAGCGTAGAGAAATTTGTGCCTGTGCCGGAACCGTACTTAAAAATACGTGCTTCGCGGGTAACGAGGTCGAAAATGCCCCCATCGTTCACCAAATCATCCTCGACGGACTGAATAAAACAATTGTGAACTATCACACCATTGGCAGCGAATTGCGCCGATTCAGTTTGAATATCGAACACCTCTTCGTCGCCGATGTAGTCAATCGCAACGATAGTTTCTTCGGAGAGCGCAGCCTTTGTTTTGCCAATAACAACGCTGTTGAGCCATGCAAGTTTATCGCGTTTGTCAGCAGAGATAAAGCCGATTTCACGCTCAAATTTCCGTCGTTCTGAATAGTACGAGATGCTGACTTGATACAAATTTTTGCGATTCTGACGTGCATCTACGCCCATCGAAACATTGGAATATATGCCCATGCTCAGAAGCAGTATCTGAACGCCGTGAGCGAGGTCTTCTGAAATTGTGCTGAGAACGACATCGCCGGAATTACGTTCATCGGTGCGAATACGAACGCAGCCGTCAGCTTGAAATAAACTCCGTAAGAACGCTGCTTTTTCGGCAGTGCTAGATGTAAAAATGCGATCCGGAACTATCGCCGTAAACGATGTAGCGTCTAATTCATACTCATTCACGAACGCATCTACTTGTTTGGAATCGCGCTTGACTATGCGGTAGGTTTCGCTGATGGTCGGCTTTGTTACAACTTTGTACTCACCGAAGAGCGTCATAAAGAGGTCTGTGACATATCGGTACTCATCATCATTGATCGTAACCACCCCGAAGAGTGTGGTTTTGTTATTATGATTATATTTGCCGTAGTAGCCATCGCCCAAAACCCATCCTGCAAGCGCTGCCTGAGCAATTTTTCTTTGCGAGGTACTCTGTTCTGCGAGCTTTCCGGCCTCAATATCATCATCCGCGCCTGCCAATACAGATGCTGGAACATTAACCAGAGTTGTTTGTTGGACTTTTTTGCCAAGCAATGTTTTGAGTTCATTCCATGCGTAGGATCCGCCATCTTTCGAGCGTTTGTCAGCACTCCAGACCAAATGATCATTCGTAAATTCAATGAAGTTTCCATTTTTGAGCGTTGCGCGATACACGCCACGAATGCCGTTATTTTTAACAGCAAGAACGCTCACAAACCTCTCCCCATCAAACACGCGCAGCCCTGTGCGATTGTTTCGGACAATATCGCCAATGCTCAGCACACCAGCATCGGTAAAAAGGCGTGTGCTTGCGCGAGCACATGCGTGGGGTTGCGGATGCGTGTACGCATCGTCTGAGCGTTTCAGCTTTTTTGTCGTGGGGTCAACGAAATAGTGTCCTTGTGATTTGCCCGTGATGCCGTAAGCAAAATTTAATCCCGTGTTGAACCACTGCGGTGAGTTCGGAGCGGTCATTTGTTTGAGCAGCATGTAGGCAGCTTCATCGTAAAATGCTTGTGCATCTTCAGTGCTGTCGAAGTAACCATGCTGTTCACCCCACCACCGCCAACAACCAGCCAACCGATGAACCACTTGTCTTGCGGAGCGCTCGGAGTCAAGTTTTTGATTGCCGTTTTCGTCCATTATGGGCTGTCCTTGTGCATCGAATTGCGGGATGCCAGCCTTACGGAAATATTTTTGTGCCAAAATATCCGTCGCTACTTGCGACCATTGCTTCGGAACCTCAATATCGTTCATTTGGAACACAACCGAACCATCCGTGTTCCGTAGCGTTGAGGAACGCAACGTGTACTCGAATTGGTCATAGACGGCAACGCCGGACTGCGTAAAGCGGCGAAGGATTTTCATACAAGGACTCCGCAAAAAGTGTAGATGAACAAATGTTATTTGTATGCCAAACATTGAAGCAGTGGTGATTCCTGCCAGAACCGCAATGTACAAAACCGTTCAAGCAATCGCAAACGTTTCGCGGGCTTAAAGGAAAACGCGTGCCGATTTCCTCAGAAGCCAGATGATATGCGATGTATGACGGATGTTTTTTATGACGCGGAAGGGGAATAACAAACTGCGTGACTGTTTATGCTGCTGTGAAAGTAAATTAACCGTTACAGAGGAAAACTTGCCAACAAAATTTTCCACAAGTTTCGTAATTTGCCATGCCAGTCCTTGCCAATACTGGCTTGTGCGGAATGAGAGCATTGGGAATATCCAGCAAAGATTTTTTTTTCGATTGAAAGGAAATGATTGGTTATATGAAAAATGAATTTTTCTAAATTTCTCTATTTTTTCGATACTAATGTTGCCCTAAATTCTTTGCACAAACACCTTCAAACTTCCATACAACAGATGATTGACCAAATTTATAACTCCGTTGTTAGCTTCTTCAACAATCCGTACACGCACCCAATGGCTATTGTCTTGGCAGCATTGTCCGTTGGCGGTTTTTTGCGATGGGCGGGCGGCAGGTGGCTCGCTCACCTTGCTAAAAAGACCGAAACCTTCCGCGATGACATTATTATCGAAGCGCTGCGGCGAACGGTGCTGTATATCGTGCTGCTTATCGGCATCAATATTGCTGTACGCGACCTTCCCTCCTCTATGCGGTTAGCGATTATGCCCTACGCGCGACCGTCTATCAACACAGGGTTTATTATTTTACTTACGTTTTTAATTGCTCAGATTCTGCGGCAAATTTTTAAAGCCCGTGCTGCAAATGAGTACAGCCGTGTTGCGGCGGTCTCGCTCACGCGCAAAATCGTGGAGATTGTTATTTACAGCGTTGGCGCAGTAATGGTGTTGCGGACGTTTGGTGTGGATGTGACGGCTATTATCACTGCCTTAGGTGTTGGTGGGTTGGCAGTGGCTCTGGCGCTCCAAGACACGCTTGCGAATGCTTTTGCGGGTATGTACATCACGTTGGCAAAACAAATTCGCGTGGGAGATTACATCAAAACGAACGACGGTTTTGAGGGGTTTGTGCGGGATATTGGCTGGCGCAATACGACCATGCAAATGTTAGAACTGAATACGGTGCTGATTCCAAACAATAAACTTGCACAAGCAATCGTTACGAATTATTTTTTACCAAAAGAAACGCTCTACGTGCGAGCAACAGTGGGCGTAAGCTACCAAACCGACCCGCAAAAAGTGGAAGATATTTTGCGAAACATCATTGAGGAATGTGGTCACGCAACGCCAGAGGAAGCCGCACCAAAAGAACAACCGAACGGCAAGATTCATGGATTATTACACACGCCGGAGCCGCTTGTTCGCTTTCAAGCATTTGGAGATTATACGCTAAATTTTTCAATCATGTTTGTCGTGAACACATTTGACAGCCAGTTTTCGGTGCGGCACGAGGTGATGAAGCAAATATACTACCGTTTTCGCGCGGCAGGCATTACCATTCCCATGCCTATTCGCACGTTGCACCTTGATGGCAGTTTTGGTGAAGGTTTTGAGGGGAACGAGAAGAATGTGATTACGTCGGTTATTGGTCGGAAACCGTAGTAGTTGCTCAACGTAACACGATATGCGGCTTTTTGCTTCAAATTGCCTACTTTTTCGGTATTGTATGGTTCTTCATTGGTTTCCGTTGGGAAACCAGTTTTTAGGAAGGAAAATTGTGGCTATGAGCTATGGCTGTCATGCCAACGCCAGCCGGAGTTCACCCAAGCGAAGGCTGGGACTGGCATGGCAACACACTTCCAACTAAAACCAATTAAGCACGTGAACAGTAATAGTTTGAAACGAAGAATTCCCCTGCCTGCGGGCTTCCCCCCTTGACAAGGATTGAGGGGGGATACGATACTTGAAGATACTTTCGACCACGTGCTTAGAACCTGTTGTATTCTGTTCTGGTACTTCCTTGACGTAATCTTCCAAACGACTGCCTTTTATGAAAACAGATATTTTCTTTCATAATCTTTTTGAAGAACAGCCAGAACTTGCGCTTAGACTTGCTGGACTACCAACTTCTGGACAAACGCACTATCATTTTACTTCCATCGAGCTGAAAGAAAAAGCCCACCGCATTGACGGTGTTCTTGTACCCGATGATCCCGCGCTGCCCGTTGTCATCATTGAAGTGCAATTTCATCGTGATGAACAAATGTATGACCGCATTGTCAGCGAAACCGCTCTCTACAAACTGCAAACTCCATCGGTTCACACCGTGCAAATGCTCTTGTTCCTGCGTTCACGCGAAATTGATACCGATGCCGGCGTGTGGCAAGACCTTATTGCTGGTGGAACACTGCGTGTGATTTATTTGGATGAGCAAACAGCAGCGATGAATGCAGATACCGAAGTAGAGGCGGCGCTGCTGTTAATGCGGTTGACGGTCACGCCATCAAACATCACGCTGGATAACGCCATTGCTCAACAACTCAGAACAGTGATTGAAGAAATGACAGACACAAAGCAACAACGGCTTTTTCAGGATTTATTCGTAAGTTTGTACTTGAGCAAATACAAACAACTCACCCTTGAGGAGATACGTGCCATGATGGATACACGGAAAATATTTGATGATATTCACGAAAGTGTTGCTGTGCAGCAATATGCCCAGCAATATGGGAATCAACAACGCAATGAAGGCAAACTTGAAGGCAAACTTGAAGGCGTGGCAAATTTATTACGCTTAGGTTTAACCGTTGAACAAATCGCTGCGGCACTCACCATTCCTCACGAGAAGGTCGAAGAAATTCGTGGCTCTCTGCAAAGCTAATGCCCTCCAACGCTTATCACGGTTTTTGGTCGGAAACCGCGATAACTCTCAGCGATAGAGAAAAAGAGGTTCTTCATTGGTTTTCGTTGGGAAACCAGTTTTTAGGAAGAAAAATTGTGGCTATGAACTATGGCTGTCATGCCAACGGAGGTTGGCATCCATAGCAATCAAGCAAGATTCTACGCAGTTTATATGAACTCCAGCTGGGGTTGGAATGACAAAACACTTCCAACTAAAACCAAGGAGAACCGAAAAAGAGTCGTTACAATGAACCAAAAAAAATCCCCGCTCGTGTTTGCACAAGCGGGGATTTTTATGTACCAGAAGAACCAAGTGTTCTTCAACGTTTTTTAGGCATTAGTTAAACGTAATTCGGAAGCCTAATTGTGCTTGCCATACATCGAGTACTGTCAAGCCTTTACGGAAGGTTGAGGGCAACGTTAAATTGCCATTAGCATCCAGCGAAGCACCCGAGAGGCGATACTGTGGACGACCATCAGCAGTAGGAGTTCCTGCGTATGCTAAAGGAGCAACTAATGAGACGACATCTGCAACACCCCAGCTATTATTTAAGAGATTCGTGAAGTTAAAGATGTCAAATCGAACCTGAACACCTGTCGGTTTGCCAAAATCAAGAACAAAATCATGGGCTATCGAAAGGTCAATACGCGGCAAGATAGAGCGTAGGTAACCATTACGCTCAGTGTATTGCCCGCGGCGAGAACTCAGGTATTCATCTTGGCTGATATAATTATTTAATACAGCCCACTGAGCATTTGCATCAAATACTTTTGCACTTGTTCCAGAACCAATTGTAAGCGGCAAGAACGCGATTTGGCTTTGGTCGGCAGGAACAAAAAGCAGGTCGTCACTTCCAATACCATTACCATTCATATCATTTGAGTAATTATATGAAACGCGGTTTTGGTTTTGTGCTTGGAAGAACAATGAGATAGATGTTTTGCCGATAAAGCTCGGTGCGCCAAGGTCAGCCCAATTGATGCGATAAGAAACATTGGCAATAAAGCGGTTTGTAATATCCAGGCTCGAAAATGCTAAATCAGTGTAGTTATACCCACGAGTGTTCAATAGACCACCAATGGTACCCCCTAATGTGGAACCATAATCGCCTAAATCTTTTGATGCAGAATAGGTGTATGCTGCCATCACGGACAAGCCGAAATCAAATGTGCGTTGCAATTGTGCTGTTAATTGGTATGAGCTTCCTTGGCTCGTGTTATCCAAGACGTATGCTGCTGAAATGGTTTGATTCAAACGATTTGACGAGTCTGCACGCGATACACCCGAAATAATCGAGTTCCCCGTTTGGTATGAGCCGGGATAACGGGGACGGTTATCTGCGCCAGTGAATGCGCCTGGTGCCAACGGAAGATTTACGTTACGGTAAAACATCTGATTGATATTTTTGCTAAAAATACCTTCAAGCGTACCAACAATGCCTAAGGGGAGCTCTTGATCCACAGCGAGATTCGCACGGAAAATTTGCGGAAATTTCAAATTTGGATTTATTAAATTCAGTTCATACAATGCTGGCGGAACCCGTGTAGTAGCATCTGCCGGAATATTAGGATTTTCTCCAGGTGCAGTTTTGGGTGACCACTTGATAGGCGTATTCGTTCCGGGAAGCGTTGTCACGTTTAGCGTTGTCGTATTGCCAAGTGTGAATGCACCATTAAGCATACCAGTATTGCCTACCATATTCGAGATAATAACCCATGGCACACGGCCAGTGAAGAGACCTAACCCGCCGCGTACTTGGGTTGTACGATCCCCCGCCACATCCCAGTTGAAACCAAGGCGTGGTGAGAACAAAACTTGCGCTGATGGCAGTTGGCTGGTGTTGTATGATTCTGGGCTGCCATCCAAGCCAATGAAGCGTGCTGTAGGAACTTGGGGATTGACAGTTGGGGTTTGATTACTCATTGTAATTAAGTCTGCACGCAATCCCAATGTGAATTTAATTTGTGGCGATGCTGCCCATTCATCTTGCACATAGAATCCAGCTTGAACGCCACTGGTTTTTGCAGCCGCTGCTGGATCACCTGGTACTGCTGAGAACCAATTATTATACGATGCTAAACGGACATTTTCTCCGCGTGCTGCCGCATAAAAATCGGAGAAAGAGTTGAATTGGTAAACGCTGCTAAACTGAGGTGTAAAAACATTGTTGTAGGAAGAGAAATCCAGATTCACCCCTGCCGTTACTGTGTGATCGGCAAGAAAGCGCGTTACATTTAATTGGAACTGCCATGTGTCAGTATCCAATTTATTGTTCGGTGTAAACGGTTCGTCACCAAAAGTTGTCGCTATGACACCGCCGATAGCGATATCAACAAGGGGGAAACTTTTGCCTGCAGGAAGTGCACGATAGTCACGTGTTGCTGTATAACCGACTATAGCATTCACGAACCAATCACTTCCAAATGAGCCGTTATACTCCGCAACAATAGAGTTCAAATCATTATTTTGGATATAGTTTGAACCAGAAAAATTCATCGCGTTTAAGTTGCTCCGCCCTGTACGGAGAATACCCTGTGCACTACCAAGAATGGTACTCGAAGCACCGACATCACGTTGTGATTTCAGGTAATTGTAGCGTAACGAAACTCGTTGCCCCTCATCAATGTTGTAGTCTAACCGAGCTGTAGCTTTAGAGCTTTTTGTATTCAGGGTATAATCTTGATAGGTACCCGGGTCAAATTGATATGTTTGAATGAGGAAATCACGCAAACGATTAAGTGAATCTGCCAAGTTAATACCGCGACGTACAGTATTTGATGCAGCATCATCAGCCGTAACACCCGTTGATGCACGGTTTGTAGTTCCTGGGTCGGTGCGATTTTCAATTTCAAAATTTACGAAAAAGAAAAGTTTGTTTTCAATAATTGGACCACCGATTCGCCCGCCATACTGTTTAACGTTAAACTGACGCGCTGTTGACGGAAGATCCGTCCCTGCAGCTGTTTTACCAAGAAACGTGTTATCGCCGCTCCGTTGGTTGTAAAATGCAGATGCCCGGAATTGATTGTCACCTTTGCGGGTGATGGCGTTGAGTGCTGCGCCCGTGAAACCTCCTTGACGTACGTCGTAAGGAGCCATATTTACTTGAATTTCCTCGATAGCATCCAACGAGATTGGTGTTGAATTGGTCTGACCACCAGGCAGGCTACCCAAACCAAAATTATTGTTGAAGTTCGAGCCATCCACTGAGAAGTTGATGTAACGACTATCTTGACCGCCAAACGACAGACCATTTGCTTGCGGGGTCGTTCTTGTAAAATCAGCGATACTGCGGTTTAGAGTCGGCATAGACTGAAGAATCTCTGTGCCTATATTGGTAGCAGCACCAGTGCGCTGCTCGTTCAATACGTTGTTTTTCTTTGCCGTGACTTTAATCTCAGCAAGTTTTACATCCGCTGATTGCATCTTCACATCCAGCACATATGTATTGCCGAGTGTGATTCTAATGTCGTTTAATACTTCTTCTTTCAAGCCAAGAGCACTCAAGCGAACTGAATATGATGCTCCTGTTCGTAATGCCGGCAAATTGTAGCGACCGCTACTATTCGTAATTGAACCATATTTCGTGCCGCTGAGATCGTGTGTTGCCACCACACGTACCCCCGTAAGCGGCTTGCCGTCCTGATCTGTAACGAGACCGCTCATAGCGCCAGTTGTAAACTGTGCGTATCCCGCAAACGGTGATAGCGCAAGAAGCAATGCTACGACTGCCGTAGCAAGCAGTACACTTCTTTTCATAACGACTCCTGTAAGAAAAAAAAATAAAAAATTGAGAGAAGGAATTGATTGCCAACATTCCACATATCAAGAAGGGCAAAAATACACTTTTGGTTCATTACATTGAAAGGAAATTGATTGATATTATTACGTCTTAACATTTTTACTGTACGGCGGCTTCCTTTCGTGCCGTTTCAATGCAATTATGTAAATTGCAAATGTCCAGTTTTTTTTTGTCTTTCCATCAAGT
>JANYIG010000209.1 GCA_025358765.1 Candidatus Kapaibacterium sp. | reverse complement strand
GTGGTCGTTCGAGCGGAATGCGGCGTGTTTGCAGGCATTGACCGCGCAATTTCCAGAATTAGCGTTTGTGCTGAATGCCGCTCCACCTGAACGCGGTTCAGCGCAACACTTGGCGGCGATGTTCCCCAATGCTATTGCCGTGCTGCCCACCACGCCTGATGTACTGGAATTGTGTGCATTCATGCGCTGTGTGGACTACGTGATAACACCCGACACCGCCATAACGCACATTGCCACTGCCTTCGGCAAGCCGTCCGTCGTCCTGTGCACTCCCCTGTCGTCCAGCATTCAATGGATGCCCGTCGGAGTGTCGTATCGAGCAGTGTATCCGCCAGAGAGCGCTCCCACAGACGCTCCCATCGAAGCCGTGCTGCCGGATGATGTAGTAAGAGCGTTTCGTAAACTTTATACCGAGATTGCCTCATGACATATTCTCTTTCCTCCCATCCTAAAACGCTTGTTCTCAGTAATGCCAAAGGGCGCTGGCATGCGGCGGATCACGCCGAATACGGTGCAACGATGAATGGTGTCGAAGCGTGGGCGTATGCCTATCATGGCGATTACATTGGCTACAAACAAGTAACCCAAAAAGATATAGAACAGTATGATATTGTCATTGCGAACACCCAAAACCTTACGGAATTTGTGAAGTTTGCCGAAATGCGCCCTGCACACACACGCTGGGTAATGCTGATAGAGGGCGATGGTAACGATTACCTCTGCTTGCGTCCGGAGATTCAACGGGCAATTGCCGTATCGGATGTTGTCAACTGTATCAATCGCTTTTCCGTACCCCTATTTCGGGAATTAGCACGCGGCACCGATACTGTAGTCGAATATATCGGTATTCCTTATCCTCTGGCGGGTGTTCGGCAGTATGCTATTCCTATCGCACAGCGTTTACAAGCATCGTCAAAGGAAGCAATGATATGCCCATTTTTACTCAGACGCAGCAGCGATTACCTGGTGGCGCGAGATTTGGGCATTCGGTATTATGGCTATGAGAAAGCACTCCTGCGAAAGCTGTCCAATATACGCGAACTATGGCGCACAAAATCATTGGACAAGCGCTTCTTTGCGCGGCGTGCCGAAAGGCTTTACGGCGACCCGTGCCTTGATGTGCGTTTAAGTACATCCATTCACAATTTTTTTCCCGACAATGCTCATGCCTACCTGTGGCTAAACCTCGACCCGCGCTATACGTGGGCACGGTACGTCCTTGATGCTGCAGCATTAGGCATACCTATTATCACGACGGCATCCACTGGTCATGGCGAGGTCTTATTTCCACAAACCACACTGCCCACACATTTCGACCTGAAGACGGCATCTGAACTTGGCAAGCGGCTTGTCGAGGATGCAGATTTTTACCGCTCTGTGGCAGAGTATGCTGCCGAAGGCATGACGGCGTATTCGGCAGAAGCAATGACTGAGCGGCTAACAGCGCTTCTTTTTTCATCGTGAATTGCAATCTGATTCCATGACACACCCTTCCGAGCAACCTCGCTACAATGTTATTTTCCGTACATGCGATGCAGTGTTTTCCGTCAATGGTGCGCCTCGCCCATTTGGATTGGACAAACGCTCGCTGATTAAACTTTGTTTTGTGAGTTTATACGAAGCAATCAAAGACTACCCACATACGATTCACGTGCTGGGCGACAAGCTGTCAGGCGAGATGCAAGAGTTTTTCGAGCAATTTCCCGTCACGCTTACCAACGGTAGCTATGGCAATGACGAATCCATTCGGCAAAGTATCCGTTTAGGTTTGCGAGTGGCAGACGACGAATGGGTTTACCTGTGTGAAGATGATTATTTACACAGCCCACAGGCATTTTGTTGGATTGACGATTTATTGCGTCATCGGGCGGAGATACTTACGTTTAAGCCCCGCCCGCTTTGGACAGCTTTGTTGGTAAACCGAATGCACACACGACCACTTGTACTGCATCCGCCGGATTATCCCGACCGCTACCGCGACCGCTATCGTCATTTTTCTATGCTTTTCGTGTCAAACTATTGCCATTGGCGGCAAGTTGATAGCACGACATTTACCATTCTTTTGCAAGCTGCCTCGCTCAAACGATTTGAGGATACGTTGCTGCAATCTGCTACGGGCGCGAACGATTATTACCTTAGTCGCCGCCACTATGCCCGTTATTTCTGGCGAGGCTGGCGCGAACGCATGTTGTGCTTATCGCCAATTCCCGGTATAGCCACCCACCTGCATAGTGACGTTATGACACCATTGGTAGATTGGCGCTTGATGGCAGAGCGCTTGATAGAACGGTATCCAGCGCAGTTAGGTTCCATACGACTTCTTGCCTGAATGCAGTATGAATGCAGGCTTCTTCGGTATTTCCTGAACACCGACAAAAAAAATCAGGAAGATTGAAAAAACGTCCCCAAAGCCGCAAACCTCGTTCGTAGTCGCTCATGCTCAAACGCCTCGAAGCGTCCATAAAACGCCTGCTCTACGTTTTGTTTCGCATTGTGTTGCGGAACAAACCTATTACGCTGCCGCTTGATGCTCAGGAAGTGCGTAAAATCTTGATTTTCCGCTACGACCGTCTTGGCGATATGGTGGTGACAACGCCCGTGTTCAATCTGCTGCACGAACGCCTGCCCCATGCCTCAATCCACGTACTTGCCTCGCGGGGCAACGCAGCACTACTGCGCCACGACAGCCGCATTGCAAAAATTCACTATTGGGAGGGAATGCTCGGCTCGCTCGCGCTGCGACCAATGCTCCGTGTACTCCGCCAGACACAGCATGAACACTACGACCTCATCCTGCCGTTTGTATTTAGCTCGCAAACCACGATGGCGGGCATCATGGCGAACCTGATTGGCGGCAGCCGCGCCGTGAAATCAACACTGTTCCACAAAAATCGTGTGGAGCAGTACGCCGCGCTTTTCAATATTCATTTGCCCATTACATTTGGCACACTCTCGATGGCGGAAATCCTTGTGCGCTATACGTGCATGGTGTTTGGCTGGGAGTTCGCACCAGAACTTGTGCGTTACGGCATTGCGCTGTCCGAAGAACATGAGCGCCGTGCAGAAGAGTTTTGCAAGGCTTATACAATCACGCCTGCAAGCACGGTACTGTTCAATCTTTC
>JANYIG010000186.1 GCA_025358765.1 Candidatus Kapaibacterium sp. | reverse complement strand
GGACGGTACGGCTGCCTATTTCGTCATCCTACAAGGTAGTTCTATGTCAAATATCCGCAATGCACAATGGACGTGGCTGTAGAGGAAGGAATCGAACCTTCACGGGGAAGTTAGCCACTGTTGCCAGCGTTTATCCTTTTGCCCCCACCGTCGAGACTGGACGGTACGGCTGCCTGTTTCGTCACCCTACAATATGGTTGCGTTTGTTGTCCGCAGATGATGTTCAAAAGAACTAATACAAAGTTAAGGTATTGGTGCTTTAATTGCAAATATTTTTAATAAATGTTATATTTTTTATGTTTGTTGCAATAAAAATGCGGTTTTATTGATAAATTTTAAATTTAACTATTCAAGATACACCCCAAAATGCGGATTTTTCAACGACAACAGTAACGCTTAAACGATAAAAATCGAACAGTATAAGCAAAAAACCTCGCAAGCGCTGATAATTCAGACTGGCGAGGTTTTTTTACGTCGAAATATGACAAAGCGTCGTTATTACGCCGATGCTGGGGTTCTTCTGCGCGGTTTCACTGGAGCAGGACGTTCAGTGCGCGGTTCCGGTGCTTCAAGTGTAATAGCATCTGAACCGAAAATATTACCGATTTGACTATCAATAATAATGTCCTGATGGTGCCGCAAGCCCGTTCCCGCCGGAATCAACTGTCCGAGAATGATGTTCTCTTTCAGACCAACAAGATTGTCAACCTTCGCAGCAATGGCAGCTTCTGTCAGAACCCGCGTGGTTTCTTGGAAGGATGCCGCCGAGATAAAGCTCTCTGTTGTAAGCGCTGCTTGTGTGATACCGAGCAAGATGGGTTCGGAAATCGCAGGGTCGCCCGGACGCGCCGTTGCAAGCTGTTTTTCCTTCTTTTTAAGTTCCGTATTGACTTCGCGGAAGCGTTTTTTTGTTACGATTTGATTCAAATCAAACTTGGAATCGCCTTTGTCCTCGACAACGACCATATCCAACAAACGCTCATTTTCATCTAAGAACTTAATGCGGTCAATTTGGTCGTTTTCAAGGAATTGCGAATCGCCCGGATCCATAACACGCGATTTTTGCAACATCTGGCGCACAATGACCTCAATGTGTTTGTCATTGAGTTTCACGCCTTGCATACGATAGACCTCCTGAATTTCGTTCACAAGGTATTCTTGCACAGCGTTTGCACCTTTAATGCGGAGGATATCATGCGGGTCAATTGACCCGTCCGTCAGACGGTCGCCCGCCCGCACGGTATCACCGTCTTGCACAAGAACATACTTGTTGAGCGGAATCGGATACGATTTTTCGGTTTGTGCATCAAAACTCGTCACACGGATGTTCCGTGCGCCACGCTTCATTTTGCTATCAAAGATAACCGTACCGTCAATTTCCGATACAATAGCAGATTTCTGTGGCGAACGTGCCTCAAAAAGTTCCGTCACACGCGGCAAACCACCCGTAATATCACGAGTTTTGCCCGCATCACGCGGAATCTTTGCTAAGGACATGCCCACGCTCACGCCTTCGTTCTCGTCCACAATAATTTGTGCACTTGTCGGTAGATTATAAACGCGAAGTTCTACGTTTTTGTCATCCACAACCACGATGCTTGGCAGTCTTGTCCGATCACGCGAATCCATGATAGTCTTCGTGATGTGACCAGTTTGCTCGTCAATTTCCTCACGGAAGGTAACGTTTTCAATCATGTCACGATAGCGCACAAAGCCAGCTTTTTCAGTGATAATCACCGCACTATACGGATCCCACTCGTAAATTAGCTCGCCTTTTTTTACTGCCTGACCATCATTGACGTGCAAGTGTGCGCCGTACATCGCATCGTACTTCGTGAGTACACGATTGCTGTCTGGCTCAATGATGTTAATCACGCCACCACGACCAACAACCAACTGTCTTGTGCCGGATGTTTCATCTTCGTCATCGTTGCTTGCAGCCTCAACCGTTTTCACACGGTCGAATTGGATAACACCTTCAAATTTCGCAATCACGTTCGATTGAGACGTAATGAGCGATGCCGTACCACCCGTGTGGAACGTGCGGAGTGTCAGCTGCGTACCTGGCTCGCCGATGGATTGTGCAGCAATCGTGCCGACTGCTTCGCCAACATCCACCAATCGTGCTGTTGAGAGATTACGACCATAACATTTCTTACAAATACCCTGACGCGACTCGCACGTAAGCACCGACCGCACCCAGATAGATTCAATGGAGGTTTCCTCGACTTTTTTCGCAGTTTCTTCGTCAATGATTTCACCTTTGTGAGCAATACGTTCGCCCGTGAGCGGGTCGCTCACGTCATGGAGGGAAACACGTCCCAAAATGCGCTCGTAAAGCGGCTCTTTCACTTCTTCACCATCTTTGAGTGGGCGCATCTCCACACCGCGAATCGTACCGCAGTCAATTTTGGAGATAATTACGTCCTGAGCCACATCGTGCAAACGACGTGTGAGATAACCCGCGTCGGCTGTTTTCAGAGCCGTATCCGCAAGACCTTTCCGCGCACCGTGTGTGGAGATGAAGTATTCCAAAATGGAAAGACCTTCTTTGAAGTTCGAGATAATCGGGTTTTCAATAAGCTCACCTGTTGAACCCGTCACGGATTTTTTCGGTTTTGCCATCAAACCACGCATCCCTGCAAGCTGGCGAATCTGCTCTTTCGAACCCCGTGCCTGTGAATCAAGCATCATCCAGAAAGTATTGAACCCTTGGTCATTTTTCTGAAGGTCGGTGTAAAGTTTATCAGCAATGCGGTTTGTAGCGGATGACCAAATATCAACAATCTTATTGTAGCGCTCACCGCTGGTAATCACACCTGCTTGATAATAATTCTCGATTTTATCAACTTCCGCTTGTGCGCCATTGATAACACCTTCCTTCTCGGCAGGAATCACGAGGTCGTGGATGCTCACCGACAAACCGCCGCGCGTTGCTGTTGCAAAGCCAATGTCTTTGAGAGCATCAAGGAATTCTACCGTTTTTGCCATGCCCGCTTTTTGAAAGCATAGACCGATAATCTGACGCAAACGTCCTTTGCCGAGAGCTTCGTTTAAGAAACCAAGCTCATTCGGCACGATTTCGTTAAACAAAACCCGACCAACTGTTGTTTCAAGTAGTTTTCCATCCATACGAACTTTGATTTTCGCGTGCATGTCCACCACATTGTTGTTTGAAGCGATAATCACTTCTTCCTCACCGAAAAAAATCATCCCCTCACCCTTCACCGAACGCTCTTCTGTGCCGCGACGCATTTTCGTCAGATAGTAGCAGCCCAACACCATGTCCTGCGACGGTACGGTGATGGGAGCACCGTTCTGCGTATGCAGAATGTTGTGTGACGCAAGCATGAGCAAGAGCGACTCCAACTGTGCTTCGTGGCTCAAGGGAACGTGAACAGCCATCTGGTCACCGTCGAAATCCGCGTTGAATGCCGTACAAACGAGTGGGTGCAAACGAATAGCTTTGCCTTCAATAAGGCGAGGCTGGAATGCCTGAATGCCCAAGCGGTGCAGCGTGGGAGCACGGTTTAGCAATACAGGATGCCCTTGAATCACCTGCTCCAGAATATCCCATACTTCCGTTGTTTTGCGCTCGACCATTTTCTTTGCGCTCTTCACGGTTTTGACGTGACCGCGTTCGATGAGTTTGCGGATAATAAATGGCTTAAAAAGCTCCACAGCCATATCTTTGGGCAAACCACACTCCCAGATTTTCAGGTATGGACCAACCACAATCACCGAACGACCAGAATAATCCACGCGCTTGCCAAGCAAGTTCTGGCGGAAGCGCCCCGTCTTGCCTTTGAGCATGTCGGAGAGGGATTTGAGCGAACGTTGCGTGTCGGTACGAGCAGTAGAGCGGCGACTGTTATCGAAAAGCGAGTCCACAGCCTCTTGCAACATCCGTTTTTCGTTCCGCAAAATCACTTCTGGCGCTTTGATGTCTATCAGGCGTTTTAAGCGGTTGTTGCGGATAATCACGCGACGATACAAGTCATTCAAGTCCGACGTTGCGAAACGACCACCCTCAAGCGGTACAAGTGGACGCAATTCTGGCGGAATCACAGGGATAACGTCGAGAACCATCCACTCCGGTTTGTTCGGAATACGCCCACCCGGACGGTCACGGAATGCTTCGAGAATGCGGAGACGTTTGAGCGCGTCAGCTTTCTTTTGCTGCGAAGTCTCGGTTGCAAGACCTTCACGAACACGACGAACTTCTTCGTCAGGTTTGGTGCGGTGCAAAAGCTCTTTTACTGCTTCACCGCCAATAAGCGCGATAAATTTCTTCGGATCATCATCATCCAGATTGCGCTCTTCAGCAGGCAACTGGTCAAGAATCCGCAGATATTCTTCCTCAGTAAGCAAATCTTTAGTCAGCAAACCCGTATTGCCCGGCTGTACGACGATGTAGGATTCATAATAGACGATGCGTTCAACATCTTTTGCCGGAAGCCCCAGCACAGCCGCGATTTTACTGGGCTGCGAGCGCAAGAACCACACATGCACCACGGGTACTGCCAGTGTGATGTGTCCCATGCGTTCGCGGCGAACGGATTTTTGCGTTACTTCAACACCACAACGGTCACAAACGATGCCTTTGTAGCGGATACGCTTGTATTTTCCGCAAGCGCATTCCCAGTCACGCACTGGACCAAAGATTTTTTCGCAAAACAGACCATCTTTTTCGGGACGGAACGAGCGATAATTGATGGTTTCCGGCTTTGTCACTTCGCCTTTCGACCAATGAAGCACTTCATCGGACGATGCGATGCGAATGGAAACCTTAGAAAACCCTTTGCGAGGAATTGAGCGAGATTGCATTGAGGATGTCCTCCTAATTCCGTAGGTGAAATAGTTACTTTTTTGAAATCAAATATTCATTTATTGAAAGCACTCTATTCAAGCGCTTTATAGCGGTTTGCGAACATTATTCCTCAACGCGGACTTCCAACGCCAAGCCTTGCAACTCACGGATAAGCACGTTGAAGGATTCCGGCAAGTGTGGATTCGGCAGGTTCTCGCCTTTGACGATAGCTTCATATGCCTTTGCGCGACCTTGCACGTCGTCGGATTTGAGCGTGAGAATTTCTTGGAGTGTGTGCGCCGCACCGTACGCCTCAAGCGCCCACACTTCCATCTCACCAAAGCGCTGACCACCAAATTGCGCTTTGCCGCCGAGCGGCTGCTGAGTGATAAGCGAGTATGGTCCAATCGAACGTGCGTGAATTTTATCGTCCACCAAGTGCGAAAGTTTGAGCATGTAAATTACTCCCACCGTTACACGGTAATCGAATGGGTCACCGGTACGACCATCGTGAAGGACTGTTTTTCCATCGCGTGGCAATCCAGCTTTATCAAGCAAATCACCTACTTGATCCCATGTTGCACCGTCGAATACTGGCGAAGCATACTTCACACCAAGTTTCCAACCTGCCCAACCAAGTGCCGTTTCGTACAGCTGCCCTAAGTTCATACGCGACGGTACGCCAAGCGGGTTCAAAACAATATCTACTGGCGTTCCATCCGGCAAAAACGGCATATCTTCGACAGGAACCACATTTGCAACAATACCTTTGTTACCGTGACGACCAGCCATTTTGTCACCGACTTGGAGCTTGCGTTTTTTCGCAACATACACTTTCGCCATCTTCATAATGCCCGGCTGCAATTCATCACCCGTCACGACTTTTTGACGCTCAATACGAATATCGTCTTTGATGTGCGAGAGTCTGCGCTTGTAGCCTTCGGTGAAACGACGCAAATAACCCATTTTTTTTGCATTGTCAAGGCAGTCATCCGACACGTCAAGCTCCGCAAGGCGCAACGAACCGTCTTCGTGTTTTTTTACGAGGTCTTCGGTTTTGATAGTAACACCACTGCGGAATACCACCGAGCCATCTTTTAACCGTAACCCACCCTTGATTTTTTCACCATCAAGCAACTTGCCGAGGCGTTGAACAGCATCGTGGTCATGGTCGCCCAAGAATTGTTTTTCCATCGAATTGAGTTTGTCCTGACGGTCTTTCTCTTGGCGGCGAATGTCCTGCTCACGGGTGAGCAAACGGCGTGTGAAGAGTTTTGTGTTAATCACTACGCCTTTCAAGCCCGGAGGAGCTTTCATAGACGCATCTTTCACATCACCGGCTTTGTCACCAAAGATTGCACGAAGTAGTTTTTCTTCTGGTGTCGGATCGGTTTCGCCTTTCGGTGTAATTTTACCGATAAGGATATCACCTTCGCGCACGTCAGCGCCAACACGAACAATACCATCTTCGTCAAGGTCTTTGGTTGCGTCCTCGCTCACGTTCGGAATTTCTTTCGTAAGCTCTTCCTCACCCCGCTTTGTGTCACGCACTTGCAGCGAAAATTCCTCAATGTGAATGGAGGTAAATACATCTTCTGCCACAAGTTTTTCGGAAAGAACGATAGCATCCTCGAAATTGTAACCGCTCCACGGCATGAATGCCACAAGAACGTTCCGACCAAGCGCGAGTTCGCCTTCTTCCGTCGAACTACTGTCGGCAAGCGGATCGCCAGCAACAACGCGCTGACCTGCACGGACAATCGGACGTTGGTTAATGCAAGTATCTTGGTTTGTGCGGAAAAACTTCGTTAGATGATAAGTTTTCACTGGGTCGTAGTCGAATGCGACTAATTGCTCTTCGGTATCCATCGTATCGTCGTAACAAACACGGATGTAATCGGCACACACGTACTCAACCACGCCCGCAGCTTCCGCCACGAGAATTGAGCGTGAGTCTTTTGCCACGAGATATTCCATGCCAGTTCCCACAACCGGCGATTTTGGTCGGAGAAGCGGCACGGCCTGGCGTTGCATGTTTGAACCCATCAATGCACGGTTTGCGTCATCGTGTTCGAGAAACGGAATAAGCGATGCGGCAACGCTGGCAATCTGGTTTGTAGAAACGTCGAGGTATTCCACATCTTCCGGTGCAACCACCACGAAGTCGCCCGAACGACGAGCTTTTACGCGGTCTCCAACAAGATTTCCATTTTTATCTACCACCGTCGAAGCTGGGGCGATAATACGATCTTCCTCTTTTTCCGCCGTCAGGAACGAAATATCGTTTGAAACGATTTTGCCATTTTTCACGCGAATATATGGCGTTTCGATGAAGCCAAAACTATCAATCCGCGCATGAATCGAAAGCGATGAGATAAGACCGATGTTCGGACCTTCCGGCGTTTCAATCGGACAAAGACGACCATAGTGCGTATAGTGTACGTCGCGTACCTCAAAGCCTGCGCGTTCGCGCGTCAAACCACCCGGACCAAGCGCCGACATACGGCGTTTATGGGTCATTTCAGAAAGTGGATTCGTTTGATCCATGAACTGCGACAACTGGTTCGTGCCGAAGAATTGGTTGATCACACTCGAAATCGTTCGAGCATTCACCAAATCTGCGGGCGTGAGCGTTTCGGTGTCGTGAACATTCAACCGTTCTTTGATGGTACGAGCCATCCGCGCCAAACCGACGTTTAATTGTGCCGTCAACTGCTCGCCAACCGTGCGAACACGGCGGTTACCCAAGTGGTCAATGTCATCCACTGGTTTACGACCAGCACGAAGTTCAATCAAATATTTGATAATCGCCACAATGTCCTCTACCGTCAATGTCGTCACCTCGTAAGGTACATCCGTAGCGAGTTTATTGTTCATACGATAACGACCAACCAAACCCAAATCGTAGCGTTTTGCATTAAAAAAGAGCTTGTCAAGCAGCGCTTGTGCGGTATCAATGTCGGGAGCCTCGCCGGAACGAAGCTGGCGGTAAATACCTTCGAGCGCGTCTTCGCGGGTACGAGAAGGGTCTTTGGCAAGCGTACGTGCAATAATTGGCTCATCACTGGAACTCGTGTATTTGAAGAGTTTCACTTCCTTTAAGCCCGATGCCTGCGTGACTGATTCAATCATCGCTTCATCCAAGATAACGTCACGGCTGGCAATAATTTCACCCGTCGCAAAATCCACAATATCGGCAGCCACACGACGACCAACAAAGGTGGCATCAAGCGTTTTGGCAGGCACAGCTTCGGTAAGGCTAAAGAGGTCGAGAATTTGTTCGTCGGATGAGTACCCAAGCGCCCGTAGAAGCATCGTTACCGGAAACTTCTTCTTACGGTCAATGTAAACGTTCATGATTTGGTGAATGTCCGTCGTGAACTCCACCCACGAACCACGAAACGGAATAATCCGTGCCGAAAATACTTTTGTTCCGTTCGGATGCATCGCATCGCTGAAGAACACGCCCGGTGAACGGTGCAATTGCGAAACAATCACGCGCTCAGCGCCGTTGATAATGAACGTGCCGCGCGGTGTCATTGCCGGAATATTGCCGAGATAAACATCCTGCTCTATGGTTTCGATGTAATCTTCCGATTTCTGGTCAACCTTTGAGGAAAGACGCAGTTTTGCCTTGAGCGGACGTGCGTAAGTCAATTCGCGCTCACGGCATTCCGTCTCGGTATATTTCGGTCGCTCAATGTGGTAATCCATGAATTCCAATTCATAGATTTCACGAGCATCGCTAATCGGGAAGTTTGTCAAAAACGCTTGTTGCAAGCCAAGATGCTTACGTTCTTCAAGCGATGTTTCGTCCTGCAAAAAATCCATATACGATTGCATTTGCACCGACAAGAGGTCGGTGGGTGCAATTTTCGCCGGAAATTTTGCAAACGAAACGCGGTGCTGCCAAGCCGCATTAGAGACAGCATTCGCTAAACTGTTCTGTTTTGAACTCAAGGTACACCTCCAAATTGAAGTGATGAGATGATTATACGAAAAAAGATTCCTTCGTCGCCCCGATTAGAACGAAAACCGTACTATCAGAGCAACCAAGGAATCTCTTTCCATGAAATTGTTCGCTGACCCTATGCATCTACACCTACAAGACGTTATACTACAAACCCTATTGCCATTCATGTGTGTATCCAACGGTAACGCCCTTCCAAATCCGTCTGTTTTTTCATTTCAGCCCGAGCCGCCTTCTAAAGGACAAAAGGGCAACCGCGTTTCACGGTTGCCCACAGTCAAGATTTCATGCGGTTCGGAGAAGAATTTCTTCGTCCAATCAAGCATGAGAAGTATCGCTTACTTCAATGTAACTTTAGCACCAGCTTCTTCAAGTTTCTTCTTGATGCTTTCAGCTTCATCTTTGGTAGCGCCTTCTTTGAGCATTTTTGGTGCGCCGTCAACTACGTCTTTTGCTTCTTTTAAGCCCAAACCAAGGATTTCACGAACTGCTTTAATAACGTTCAGTTTGTTCGCGCCGCCTTCGGTAAGTTCAACGTCGAATTCCGTTTTTTCTTCCGCAACCGGTGCAGCAGCAGCCGGACCAGCAGCCATCATCATCGGCGCAGCAGCGGTAACGCCAAATTTCTCTTCAAGTGCTTTTTTGAGTTCAGACGCTTCCATAAGGGAAAGGGCGCTGATTTTTTCTACGAGTTCTGCAACTACTGACATTGTATCAATCTCCAGGAAAAATAAGAAAGTATGTAATTTCAAAAATATTCGGTACGAAACCGTTTGTCGGTGTGAACCACCGCAGGAATACCATCCAATAGAACGTTTAAGCCTTCTTCTTTGCCACTTCTTCGACCAACGATGCAACATCGCGCATAACCGCATTGATAGCGCCCACGATGCCGGAAATTGGTGCGTCCAAGCTGCCAAGGATACCTGCAATCAACTCCTCGCGCGACGGAAGTTCGGAAACTTCCGTCAACTGCGAACCATCGAAAGAAACCCCTTCAATGATAGCAAGTTTCAACGAAGGTTTTTTGTCCTTGTCGAAATACTTTTTGATGAGTTTAGCAGGCGCAATCGGGTCGTCGTACCCAAAAACAATAGCTGTATTGCCTTTGAGCTTACCCGCAGGAACGGAATATTTTCCGTCCTCGTCCAGAGCACGCTTGATAAGAGTATTTTTGGCTACTTTGAGTTCAGCGTTAATTTTCCTGAATTCCCGACGAAGCTCACCGGATTGGGCTACCGTCATGCCGCCAGCGTCCACCAGAAACAGCGACGTGCTGGTTTCTAATTTTCGTTCGAGGTCGGCGACGATTTCCCGCTTTTTCTCTTTTGTAACCATTGTGAATTAACGAGTAAAAAGTATGAATTGATTCGACTCTGCCGTTACAGCGAGCAGAGAAGAGTGCGTAATCGTAAATTATGAGAACACAAGGCTCTTAACTAAGCTCTAAATAGTTATACACCAAGTTCTGATTCGCTCAAAGCAACGCCCGGACCCATGGTCGAGGACACGTGAACGCTCTTGATGTATCTGCCTTTTGCGGTTGCAGGTTTTGCACGGAACACGGTCGTGAAGAACAAACGAAGATTGTCTTCCAATAAATTCGGAGCGAAGGAACATTTGCCGACCGACGCATGAATATTGCCACCTTTGTCAACACGGAATTCGATTTTGCCAGCTTTGACTTCCTTGACTGCTTTTGCAACGTCCGTCGTAACCGTGCCGCTTTTGGGGTTTGGCATGAGACCACGCGGACCAAGGATTTTACCCAAACGTCCAAGTTGACCCATTACGTCCGGTGTAGCGATAATAACATCAATATCTGTCCAGCCGGATTGAATTTTTTCCATATACTCCTCGAAGCCCGCATAATCAGCACCAGCAGCAAGAGCCTCTTGGTCGAGTGGCGATTTTGCAACCACAAGTACGCGCACTTGTTTGCCCGTGCCGTGCGGCAACGATACCGTACCACGCACGATTTGGTCAGCCTTACGAGGGTCAACACCAAGCTGAATGGCGATATCGAACGATTCGTCAAATTTTGCCGTAGCATTCTTTTTCACGAGCGCGATTGCATCGTTTACAGAATAATTTTTCTCCAAATCCACTGCTTTCAGTGCAGCTTTGAAGCGTTTGCTTTGCTTACCCATTGTGGTAATTCAGATAAAGTTTGAGAAGGTGGTACAAACGGAGTTACAATGCTTAGCTTATAGCCATGTAAATCCTCCCACAGTTTCCGAAATCTATAGAAAATAGCTGCATCGCTATTTTTAGCTTATCCTTCAACAGCAATACCAAGGCTTTTTGCTGTGCCAGTAATCATGCTGATAGCGCTATCGAGCGTCGCACAGTTCATGTCTTCCATTTTCTGCTTGGCAATTTCTTCTGCTTGCTGTTGCGTAATGGTGCCAATTTTTGTGCGATTTGGTTCTGCAGAGCCTTTTTCCACCTTTGCCATAGCCTTGATAAGCTCTGCTGCGGGTGGCTGCTTCAGGATAAAGGTAAACGACTTATCCGAGTAGAACGTAATAACAGCCGGAATGATCTGACCAGCTTGTTTCTGTGTTTTTGCGTTAAATTGCTTCACGAATTCCATACCGCTCAACCCGCGCTGACCGAATGCCGGACCAACCGGAGGAGCCATCGTTGCTTGACCAGCGGAAAGCTGAAGTTTGAACGTACCGGCGACTTTCTTTGCCATTGTTGTATTCCGTCAAAATGATAAAACTAAATTCTTTTTCGTATTCGTTCGATGATTTTCAATTAGAGTATTTCAATCTCAATCTGGCTGAAATCAAGCTCCACTGGCGTTTTACGCCCAAGTATGCCGACTTCAACTTTGAGTTTTTGCTTTTCGTTATTCACCTCTTTCACCGTACCAGAAAAACCCGTAAACGGACCAGCAATCACCTTCACAGGGTCACCGATGGCAAAACTTGTTTCTACCGTTGCAATATTTTTGCGCTCCTCCACACGGTCGAGAATCCGCTCTACTTCTTCATCGCGAAGATGATCAGGTTCAGGTTTGGTGCCACTTCCTACGAATCCAATGAGCGATGGCGTGTTTGTAATCACGTCTTTCACCCGATTATCCAGAATCGCTTTGATGATAATGTAGCCGGGAAGGAAGTTGCGCAACCGTTTGTGCTTCTTACCATTGCGTATTTCATACACTGATTCTTGCGGAATAAGAATTTCGGCAAGCCTATCCTCCAGATTCAGACGCTTCACTTCGGACTCAAGAGCCAGCTTCACGCGCTGTTCATGACCGGAGAACGTCCGCACAGCATACCATCGAAGTTCGGGAGTTGCCATAATATTTCGGTGTGTAGAGGTCTCTCAGGTTTGGGTGAAAATTAAAAGATGCTCTTCATAAAAAACGCCATACCAGCATCAATGGCATACACGAACACCGTAATAATCAAACAAGTTACGATAACAACAACTGTTGATTCCCGCAATTGCTCGCGTGTAGGCCAGGAAACTTTTCTCATTTCCTTCGACACGTCGGCAAAAAAGTCTTTTATTGTTTCAACCATGATAGCAAAAAATGACAGCAAAATGAATGATGGCGTTACAGTTATTTTGTCGCACGGGCGGCAGGACTTGAACCCGCAGCCTACGGTTTTGGAGACCGACGCTCTACCAATTGAGCTACGCCCGTATAATTTTAGTGTGCATTCGTGCGATTCCACATTTCGATACACATCTAAACATCGAGCTGATGAGCGGGATTGAACCGCCGACCTCTTCCTTACCAAGGAAGTGCTCTACCATCTGAGCTACATCAGCATACACACCCCTACAAAACTATGGCACCTGAGCGGGAGACGAGACTCGAACTCGCGACCAATAGCTTGGGAAGCTATGACTCTACCAACTGAGCTACTCCCGCACTACCTACCTTAGACCTAAAAAAAACACCTGATTTTTCTTGAGAGCGGGAGACGAGACTCGAACTCGCGACCAACAGCTTGGAAGGCTGTGACTCTAC
>JANYIG010000177.1 GCA_025358765.1 Candidatus Kapaibacterium sp. | reverse complement strand
CCTTGATTATGCTGCACTCCGTCGTGAACTTTGGCTTGCCAGCGATGCAGCATATAAACAAACTGCCGAACTCTACGCCAAAAAACAAGCAGCACTCAAAAACCGCGTCCGCTTAGATACCGTGCCGGATTTCGTAGTGATTGCTCCAATAAAAAATGCAGACACAGCTCAGATTGCGGGTTTTGAACGTACATATTATGAAAACCTCGCAAAACAGCTTTCAAGTGTCTTCCGCGAATTTCCCTCCATCAGTCTTTCCAATGTTACCATTCAGTACATCCCTGAAACACGGTATTACATAAACAGTGAGGGACGTGAATACACAAAAACGGAGATGCTGACATCCGTTGAAATCGTTGCCGCAGCACAGGCAAAGGACGGAATGCCTGTAGCCCAAACCTTCAGTGCGTATAGCAAGCAGCCAAGCGGTCTCCCGTCGCAGGATTCACTAATGCGAGCGGCACGTTTAATCGCCCAAAAGCTTGCAAATGCAGTCACCGCACCCGTAGTGAATAGCTATTCTGGTCCGGTACTTTTTGAAGACCAAGCAGCGGCAGAGACATTCATTCAGGCATTTGCGCCAAACCTCGTCACCCAGCGTTCACCCATCACCGAGCGTGGTGTGAGTGATAATCCACGTTTTGCAGCGTTCCAGAATAAAATAGGCGGGCGGGTGATGCCGGAATTTATGTCGGTGAATGTTACTCCAAACCAGATGCAAAGCGGCGTAACACCGCTTGTCGGCTCGTACAAAATTGACGACGAGGGTGTTCCAGCGGAATCGTTTACAATTGTGAAGAATGGCTATTTGAAGGGTTTGATGTCATCACGAACGCCAACGCGCCGCGTAAAAACAAGCAACGGACACTCGCGCGAAGGTGCAGCTATGTACAGCGTATTAGACGTGTCTGCTACAAAACAACGCGTTTTGACGCTAAAAAAGCTCCGCGAAAAGATGCTTCAGCTTTGCAAAGACCGTGAACTTCCTTACGGCATCGTTGTTCGTAAAGTTTTGAACCAAAATATTTTGTATTATAATCTCTATTATCTGACCGAAGGCGAATTCCCGTTTTCGCGCAACGACGGGCAAATCACGACGCTTGAAACATACAGAGTTTATCCTGACGGGCGCGAGGAACTTGTGCGTGGCTGCGACGTAGCTGGCATCACGGCACAATCATTCAAAGATATCGTAGCAGTAAGCGACAAAAAATTCACATATAATTGTCTCGCGCAGGCAGTAACAATGCCGTTTTTCACGGGTGGTTCGCAGTTTCTTCCTGCAACGGTAATGGTTCCGGCGTTGCTTTTTGAAGACCTCGAAGTAAAGCCAGTCGAGGATGATTTCGCCAAACCGCCAATTTTGCAACACCCATTCTTTTCGGCAAAGAAATAACCTCTTCCCTCTATCGAACGCATTTTTCATATCAGCAGTATGTTTTCTAAGATTCAACACGTCCATTTTGTTGGCATTGGCGGCATTGGCATGAGCGGCATCGCTGAAATTTTACTTGACCAAGGCTTCACGGTGAGCGGCTCCGATATGCAGCTTTCGGAGGTAACGAATCATCTGCAAACGCTTGGCGCGACTATCTATGAAGGTCACAATGCCGAGCATCTCGCCACCACAGAAGTGGTGGTTTATTCCAGCGCTGTCAAACCCACAGAAAACCCCGAAACCGCAGAAGCCACACGTCGCAAAATTCCACTTATCCGCCGTGCGGAAATGTTGGCAGAGGTTACGCGACTCAAATATTGCGTTGCTATTGCCGGAACGCATGGCAAAACGACGACCACTTCGATGTGCGGCTTAATTTTAATGAAGGGTGGACTTGATCCTACGGTGATTGTGGGTGGCAAATTAAGTGGTTTGGGTGGCACGAATGCCCGTTTAGGCAAGGGTGATTGGACGGTAGTAGAAGCCGATGAGTACGATCGCTCGTTTTTGCAGCTTGCGCCAACAGTTGCTTTGATAACAAATGTGGAAGCAGAACATCTCGACATTTATGCTGATTTTGATGACATCAAACGTACATTCGCCCAGTTTGCGAATAAAACACCATTTTACGGGGTGGTCGTGGTTTGTTTGGACAGCCCTGGCGTGATGGAAACACTGCCAAATATTAACAAAAAAATCACAACCTACGGACTTTCGCCGCAATGCGACGTACAAGCAGTGAATATTACGCATAATGAGCGCTCATCAATATTCACAGTGCTACATCATAGTAAGGCTCTTGGAATGGCACAAATACACATTCCCGGACTACACAATGTTCGTAACGCGCTGGGGGCAATCGCCGTGGGGCTTGAGCTGGGTGTGCAGTTTTCGGACATTGTCACAGCACTTGATGGTTTTATGGGCGTGTATCGTCGGTTTGAAATTAAAGGAGAAAAGAATGGTGTGATGGTTATTGATGACTATGCACATCATCCCTCGGAAGTTGTAGCAACTCTCCAAGCTGCCCGCAATGGTTGGAAACAGCGCCGCATTATTTGTGTGTTTCAACCACACACTTATTCTCGTACACGCGATTTTTGCTCCGACTTTGGCAAATCCTTCGTAGATGCAGACCATTTAATTATCACAGGCATATACCCAGCCCGCGAACTGGCTATTGAAGGGGTCACCGGACAGATTATTGCCGACGCAGCCACTCAATTTGGTCATCGCAACGTACAATATGTTTCTGATAAAAAGACAATCCCAACGGTGCTCAAAGAGATAGTCAAGGAAGGTGACATCGTAATGACTCTTGGAGCGGGGGATATATGGAAATTTGGAGTAGAGTTTTGGGACACTCTTTAGCAGTATCGTTGTTCTATTAAAACCTCATACCTTGTCGTCAAGTTTTGAGAACAACGATTTAGGGGTTCTGCGTCATCGGACAGCTTTAAAACGGCGAAGCCCTCAAGGGATTACCTTGAGGGCTTCAAAAAACCGGCATCTACCTACTCTCCCACACAGTCTACCATGCAGTACCATCGGCGGTGCGGGGCTTAACTTCTCTGTTCGGAATG
>JANYIG010000120.1 GCA_025358765.1 Candidatus Kapaibacterium sp. | reverse complement strand
GGTAAAAACCAGGTATCCCGATCCCGTATTCGATATAGCAAGCCAAACATACACAGCCACGCTTGATGTTCGTGTGGACACCGCTCCGATGATGGGGAATATCACCGGAGCGACGTACACGTGGGAACGAGAAATTTGGCGTTATATACCAGGAACAAAACCAAATCAATACATAACCCCTGCATTGGGTTCTCCTGACGTATGGACAACCATCATACTCACGAATCCTCTTACACCAGGTGGAAATACGCCAAGTGGCGGGACATATACAGGAGAATTTAATGAGTTGGATAGCGTCCGTATTCGATGTCGAATGGATTTAACGAATGTTTCCGCAACCAATACTCTTTTGGATAGAACCTGCACAACTATAACTTCTGAACCAGTCTATATTGTCATGCTCAAAAAGCAAGGAACTCTTTTGGCTGCTGCTTCAAAGGGTGGAGAAACGGCATCTACTATTATGTCTTCGGAGCAACAATCTGACGCTTCGCTGTCTCTGGCAAACAAAAAACAACCTGTGTTACCAAACCCATATACGGTAGATTTGCTTACAGCTCCAAATCCGGCAGAAACACAAGTTGGCTTGCGTTTTAGTTTGCCAGATGATGCAATAGTGAGTATTGAAGTAGTAGATGCTCTCCAGCGGGTTATTCTTTTGCCTTTAGCAAATCAACAACTTCTACAAGGTCCACAGAATATCATCATTCCCGTTGGCACATTGCCCAGCGGCGCGTATTCTGTTCGTGCTACAGTGCGCTTGGCAAATGGCGCAACGATTGTTGAACGTCGGGCACTCTTGATTGCTCGATAATCCATCCTTCAGGGCAATCTTTCGGATTGCCCCGATTTTTGTATTTTACATTAGATTTTTTTTGATTCATTTTGGAAACTAATATGGCTGTCTCATCCTTGCGTAAAGGCGTATCGTTACTCGCCACGTTTGTCGCGCTTTTGCTGTCATTAGTAACTTGTTGTTCATCGCCAAATAGCCCTGAAGTATTTATCCCTTTTACGCCCGTCTTTGAATGGCTCCAGCCGACTATCGGCGTTGTGATGGATGTAAACCCCAAATGTGTCTTTTCAGAAGGTGAAAAACGAATCAATGGTCAAAATCGTGATGCTGAACAGATTTATACTCACGACGGAGCAATCGCATTTTCTCAAGTAGCCAATAGTGGTGAATCAGGGCTAATCCGAGAAATCACGGCTGATGACGAGCCACATTTCGGCTGCACTTATTTATCTGATACCCCCTCACGTAATGGCAGCAATTACGCATCGGGTATTTCCGGGAGCTCTGGAGGGTTTACAAACACTTATACCCGATATAATACCGTTTTGGGCAAACCTGATACCGACCCATATCCGTGGTCGGGCTACAGATATGTTGTCGGTCCATCAATTGCAAAAGGACCGAAATTTTTATATCGCATCGGAGGCAACTTAGGGCGATCTACATGGATAGTGGGCTCGTTTACTGATAGTTTTAGTCTTATTGGAAACCCCTGCCCTACTTATGGCAAAGCCGACTGTTTTGTTGCTCTTATCAATCCAGGCTCAAATATTCCCTTTTTCACTCCTGCCCGCCACCAATGGGGCGGCACAGAAAACGACCTCGCCTACGATGTTGCCTCCGACGATGTGGGCAACCCAACCATCTTCCTCCGTGCTGGCTCTGAGTTCGGTATCACTTCTGCCACACAGTCTATCGTCCGCATGAAAACCGGCTACAACATTGTCACACTCGATACCAACGGACTGCTCACAAAAACATATCCCGTTCCCCTCGATGCCACCGGTGAAATCACCGATGCTAAAATCGCCCTTGGTAAATCTGGCTCCGTGTATATCCTTGCGTACGACGAAGTTCGCAAACAATATTTCCTCACCAAAACATCGCCGTCGGGTATAGCCTGGACGCGCTACCTGCCCTCCGGCGTTGGCAATGAAAACTCCGGTGTTTATGGATTTTCTGCTCGCATGGATTTATGTGCCGATTCAAAAGACAACGTCTATATCACGGGCTGTTTTATCGGTTCGGTGAACTTTGGCGATTCCACACGCACAACCAATGGCGTTGAGGCATTCGTAGCCCAATACTCACCATCGAATGTGTGTTTAGGCGCACTCAAAATGGGTTCGGGCATGGGCGTGACGATACGGCTTGCACCCGATGAAACAGCGCTGTACGTCAACGGTTGGGCAACGGGGAAAATCATGGGCGTGGACATTCCCGACCAAAGCGACCCACGAAACGGCGTGCTGCGTCCGGGTGCGTTTTTGGTGAAGTTGAAGTTGGGGAAA
>JANYIG010000106.1 GCA_025358765.1 Candidatus Kapaibacterium sp. | reverse complement strand
AATTCCCCTTCGTCAGCCGTCTTCGGTGATGAAGGGGTGACGCACCGTCTTCGGGGTGGCGGGGTAGTTCTTCATCGCCAGAGAGGAAAAAGCGTGGAATGATAAAGCAAAGCGTAACTTCAGGTAAATATGTACGGGAATGAAGAAGCTGAATATATCCACGCTAAGGAACAATCAAATCCGCCTCAATCAGTCATATCAGTATTGTCCGTGTGCTATTTTATCTCATATGCCTTCGTGCAGTTGCAAGATGGTGGGAAAGCACGGTCAGGCTTGTTAGATTATGAGCAGGGGCAAAAATATCCACGTAGGGCAATGCCGCTGCCATACCTTGGCATGTTGGCTCGTAAGAATCACTGCCAGCAAGGGGGTTCAACCATAATACGCAGCCGGCACGGTTGTGAATTTCCGCCATTGCTCGCTCCAGAACCTCGATCTCGCCAGTGTCCCAGCCGTCACTGAGAATAAGAACGATAGTTCGTTTGTCCAAAAGTGTTTGTGCATAGTTTTGCACAAAATCCTCCAACGAGGCACCGATGCGGGTTCCACCCGACCAATCGGGAACAACGCTCGCAAGTATTGCAAGCGCCTGTTTGATGTTTTGGCGGCGTAAGTGCGGCGAAATCAAATGCAGTGACGTTGCGAAACAGAAGGTCTCAAGCCGCTGGTAGAGATTTTGGAACGCATACATGAACTGAATCAAGAACTCGCTATACACATCCATAGATTTGCTCACATCGCAAAGCATAACCATTTTGAGTTTTTCGACTTTGCGTTTGTGATAAAGCAATTCGGTTATTTCACCGCCGCGCCGGAGCGAAAGGCGCACGGTACGCCGCAAATCGGTGCCAATTTTTTTGCGCGTTGGCTTAAAACGGCGGCTTGTTTTGAGCGTGATAGATTTTGCTATCACTGCAATCAACCGCGCAACTTCACTTAACTCGTCTGTTGTCAATTGACTAAAATCCTTGCCCATTGTGTCCCCCGTCGGGCTGTACGAAGGCATACGTTCTTCCTCTTCTTCGTCCTTATCGTCACCGCGGTCGTTTTGGTTTAGCCAGTCAGCAAGAGTTTTATAGGCGCTAGTGCCTTGTTTTTTTTGCTGATTATCGTCGTCGTTTGAGTGTTCATCCTTCACGTCATCAGCCTCGCTATCATTCGGCTCATTGTCGTGACGGTCGCGGTTGTTGTGGCGAAAGTGGGCAGCAAAGGCTTTATCGAAAATCTCCGTTTCGCGTAGGCTTTTGGCAAACACGGCCCGTAGCGAAAGCCGAAAGCTTTGCTGGTCGCCAATGTCGTGGTGAAGCGCCTGAAGCGCTCGTAAAGCATCCATTTCTTCACTCACTGTTGTTCTGATGCCATTTGCACGAAGCACGTGGCTAAAACGGACAATAGCAGATGATAGCTCTTGGATTTGCATCGTAATTTGTCGTTCAGTGCAATAGCTTTAGGATTGAACTTGTTTAAAGTTTTTTTACCGCAGAGAGCGCAGAGAATCAAGAACAATAAAGGAATATTCTGAAACCACATTTCTAACCTCAGCAACCTCAGCGGTCATATTCAAACACCTGACAAATAACGGCGGTATCAAAACAAAAAGACGGGAACAACCGTTCCTTCGTGGATTTCAGCATCTACTTCCACAAAGATAAACCCATCAGCCTCCGTGACCGAGGTAAGCATGTAGGATTCCTGTTTTGCAAGCGGAACAATCGTGGAAAGCGCATCACCTTCCGCCGTTTGAAGTTTAACGCGGAGAAATTCAGCACGTTTTTGGGTGTTCACAAGTTCGTGCGAAAGGCGACCATACACAACGTTCCACTCGAACGTCCGCCCCGACAGGTATTGCAGCACGGGATGAACATATTGTAAATAGCACATCAGCACCGATACAGGGTTTCCCGGCAGACCAAAAAGGAGTTGTCCGCTTTCGTGTTTTTTAGCGCAATAAAACGGTTTGCCGGGTTTTTGGCGAATGCGCCAGAACAGTTGGTCGAACCCAATTGTTTGCGAGGCAGATTTAATCAGGTCGTGCGGACCGACCGACGCGCCACCAATCGTAAAAATAATGTCCGCAATCGCTGCGGCTTGTTCGATTCCTTTGCGAATTTTTTCGGGATCGTCTTCTATGCGCTTGCTCATAACGAGTTCGCCACCAGATTCCTGAATTGCCGCTTGGAGCATGACGCTGTTGGAGTCACGAATTTGTCCGGCAAGCTCGTTTGGCGTTTTGTTGTACGCAACTAACTCCGTCCCCGTTGAAATAACGGCAACCGTTGGCGGTTTGAAAATACGCACTTCCACGATACCAATTTGTGCCAACAGTGCTATTCGTGCTGGCGAAAGTACCGTACCAGCACGAATCAGCACCGCACCTGCATCGTATTCATCCGCCACAAGGCGCACGTGTTGCCCCTTCTGGGGTACAGCACGAAGGTTCACTACCATCCCGTCGGTACTAACCTCACAATCTTCAATGGGTATAACTGTATCGCACCCGTCCGGTACGATCGCTCCAGTATTGATGCGGACGGCGGACGATTTCGTCAACGAACCCAGAAACGGTGCTCCGGCTTGGCTTTCGCCAATAATCGTGAGTGAAACGAGGTTCTCAGCCGAAGCGTCATCAACGTCAGTCCACCGAACGGCAAAGCCATCCATAGAGCTATTGACAAAATGAGGCGACGGCGTATGTGCAAGGATGTCGGCGGCGACAATCTTCCCGAATGTATCAGCCAACGGACGATTGATGGTACGGCGTAGAGGTAGGTTTTGTTGGATAATCTGCTTGGCTTCGGCAACGGAAATCATGGTTTAGTTGGGTGAGATGGAGAATATGAAGCGCATCAGCAATGATACGATTCAATGATAAGGATTATTTGGGAAAATAACGCACGATTTGTAGCGAAAAAAATATGACAAGAAAATCTTCTTGATATTCACCGTTGGGCACGGTAAATTCGTGGCTAAAGGATTTCGCTTAAAGCGTAGGCAATTCTATTCGGTACATTCTTCCTACCACAATGATGATTCACAACAACGAAAGGGCATTTTAACCATGAACGCACAATTTAAGGGTTCCGATACTATCCAAGCGCCCTATACAGCCGTCTGGAAATTCATCACCAGCCCGGAACTCGTTGGTCCCTGTATTCCGGACGTGACCGCAAGCCACGCCACTAGCGCTACTGACCTTGTGGCAACCGTAAAGGTGGGTGTAGGTCCGGTGAGCGGGAAGTTCGAGTTTACAGCCTCTATTGATCCAAAACCGGACGAAAAACGTGTCTTTATCAAAATTCATGGCGAGGGTTTGGGAACTGTTGTTGACCAAGAAGCCAGCGCCGACCTTCGTGACGACGGCACAACAACACAGCTTGATTGGATTGCCAATGCGACGATTAACGGCAAACTTGCCAGCATTGGCGGGCGTATGCTTGAAAAACAAGCGGAGAAAATTATCCAAAAATTCTTCGTCAATATGCGTACGAACATCGGTGCGTTGCAGATAGCCTAATTCCTCGTAGGAAATTTCTTTCTATATTGGTTTTCATAGGTATGAGTACATAGTTTTTTAAGTCGTTACCTTGTTTGTGAATCCATGACCAATAGTTTTGCTTTGCCCGTTATTTCTGCGCCCCAACACTACAACAAAGCGCTCGCACCAACCGCTGTGCCGTCGGGCGGGCGATTGATTGACAATTACGGTCGCCCTATCACGTATCTCCGCCTTGCTGTGACTGATCGTTGCAATCTTCGGTGTTTTTATTGTATGCCGGAAACGATGAAATTTGTACCCCAAAAAGAGATTCTGAGTTATGAAGAAATGCTGCGTTTGGTAACAGTGGCAGCGGAAATGGGCATACGAAAAATCCGAATCACTGGTGGAGAGCCGTTTGTACGCAAAGATATTATGCGGTTCTTGTGGGCAGTTCGCGCTATTGAAGGTATTGAAGAAATTCATATTACCACCAACGGCGTTCTTACTGCACCGCTTATGCCGGAACTCCGTGCGATTGGCATTAACTCTATCAACCTGAGCATTGATAGTTTTGACCGAGAACGGTTTCACGCAATAACGCGGCGCGATGACTTTGAAGCCGTACAACGCACATTCTATCAAGTGTTGGAGCATGACATTCCGCTCAAGGTGAACTCTGTTGTGATGGAGGGTAAAAATACCGACGACATTCTACCGCTTGCCGCACTCACAAAAGAATATCCATTTGAAATGCGTTTTATCGAAGAAATGCCGTTTAATGGTTCCGACAACCGTGCTGCAATTACGTGGAATCACACGAAGATTTTGGAGGTGTTGCGTGGAGAATACCCCACAATGCAAAAGATAGAAGGTGATATTCACTCTACGTCGGTCAACTACGCGATTGAAGGGCATCGCGGGACTGTGGGCATTATAGCCGGCTACAGCAGGACGTTTTGCGGCGCGTGCAATCGGATTCGCGTCACAGCTAAGGGGATGCTTAAAACATGTTTATACGACAATGGTGTTCTTGATTTGAAGCGGCTTCTCCGCGACGGTGCTGACGATACAACCGTGCGAGCAGAAATCTTACAGACGATAGCGCACCGTTTTAAAGACGGCTACGAAGCGGAAGAATATGCCCGAACGCAAGTATCGGTGCTGGATTCTATGTCAGCCATAGGAGGGTAATGCGAACACTGTGCTATGCACGATGAGAAAACGAACAAACCAACCAATTTCTTTGTTATCATTTTCTTTAAGCGAAATTCATGGAAAAATATCAAAAATCAGTGTTGGTCGTGGACGACCATGCGATGAGTGTCAAACTGTTAGAGCAGATCCTTTCCGGTGAAGGATTTGACGTGTTTTCGGCGGCATCTGGCGAGGAAGCTATTAAAATTGTACAAGACTTCAAGCCAGATTTGGTATTGTTGGACATTATTCTTGCGGGCATAAACGGCTACAAAACCTGTCAGGTGATGAAAATCGTTGCCCCGCAAATGCCTATTATTTTCTTGAGTACGGTTTCTGACCGAGAAAAAGGAATGCAAGTCGGTGCGGTGGATTATATCATCAAACCCTTCCAGATGCACGATGTTGTGGCGCGAGTAAAGACGCACCTCGGCATCAAGGAGTAGTGCGGGTGCGGGCGTTGGGATAAGAACTAATGACGAATTGAAGTTTAAGTAAAATTCTGAACGTCGTATCAAACCTCTCCCAAAGGGCGATGATTTCAGAATTTGCATAAGCACTTGCGGCAGATTGGAACGTTATCGGCAACGATGTAGCAGAGGCAATAGGCAAATACCTTGAAAAATAGGGCGACGTTATCAATAACGAAAGATAGCAAGGGAAGACGATAAAAAAGTGTTAAAATCAGAATTTTGCATAGCGATTGACTTTGAGAAGGGGTCTGAAAATCCTTCCCGAGTCTTTCGTGCAATGTTTGAGCTTATAGAGGCTTTTCAACGGCTTGATGTTGATTTAGTAAAATCTATTGACAGTAAGATTGAACCTATCGCTTTGCTTGAAGACATTGAGACTGGTTCTATTAAAGCATGGCTTGGTCATATCCTTCGCAATATTGACGACCAAGCCCTCAAAGAACTTGATTGGAAACCCCTTATTGGGCAATATCTTGTAAAGTCAAAATATGCTATCATAAATTTTCTTGAGAATAAAACGGAAATTACTGATAGACAGCAAATTGAGGCTCTTGAAAAGGATTTACTAAGACTTGCAGAGGAAACTGAAGTTCGTACATTTCCTGCATACTCGCCTATTGCCCGTCCTAAACTTTTAAGTGGCATTAGTGATATTACAAAAGCATTATCTCATTTATCAGAAGAGGATAAAGCGACGTTTCAAACACCAGAGGGCACAACAGGATTTAACCTTCAATTTAATTTTGCACCCGATTCGATTGAAAAATTATTAACAGATGAAACAATTACGAACACCAGCGAAATGATTCTCAAAGTAAAAAAGCCTGATTATTTAGGCGAATCACGGTGGGAGTTCAGGCATGGAGCAACACCAATATCTGCAAAGGTTGCCGATAATGAATGGCTACACAAATTTCAAAATCGGCAAGTTGACATCCGCCCGGGTGATTCAATACGCGCAAAAGTGGAGATTACCGTTAAATATGGCTATGACAAAGAAGTTGTGAGTTCTTCGCATATCATTGTTGAAGTTGTTGAGATATTACCTTTTGTGCCGCCAGATACAAGCCAAATTCCGATAGAACCCAATGACGAATGATCAAGTAAACCAATGACGAATGACAACCGACCTTTACCAGCAGATTATCCTTGAACATAGCCGAAATCCCCGTTTTTTGGGTGTTCTGACCGATGCTCACACGCAAGCGGAAGAGTACAATCGTCTTTGTGGTGATAGGATTACAGTGTTTGTGCGGATGCGGGGCGACGTTATTGAACAGGCTCAATTTACCGGCTCGGCATGTGCCATTGCAAAATCCTCTGCATCGTTGATGATGACGTTGTTGCAAGGTAAAACGATACAGGAGGCAATGGACTTGTACAATAAGTTTCAAGAATTTTTGACGCAGAAGACGGTGAATGAACAAACAAATAAAACCCTTGAACTTGGTGAACTGCGGGCGTTAGCGGGTGTTCGAGAATTTCCGTCGCGTATTAAATGTGCATTGCTGCCGTGGAAAGCGATGGCAAAAGCAGTGCATCCAGAAGGTAAATGCTGAATGCTGGACTCGTAACCATGCCGATTGTGCGTGTAAACGGCAATCAATCAAGCATTAAGGATGATATCCTCACTGCTGAAGAACCGCTTGAAATCATCCTTGGCTGCAATGATGGCGAGCATGGTCACGGTTCAATGCGGAAAACGCTTGCTATCACGATGCGAACACCACATTCGTTGGACGAAGATAGGGAATTGGCAGCGGGTTTTTTATTCGCAGAGAGTATTATCGCGGGTGTTCAAGATATTGCTGCCATCTGGCATTATGAGCCAGATGAACTATTGGCTGGCGCTATGGATGTTCGTAATAGCATTCATGTTCAACTGCGTGACGGTGTACACGTTGATTGGAAGCGGCTTGAACGGCATTCATACACAACATCAAGCTGTGGCGTGTGCGGCAAGGCTTCGATGGAAGCATTAGAAATTGCTGGCTGCGAAGTGCTTCCCTTTGGAGCGCCAGTGTTGATGCCGGATGTGCTCTACGGGTTGCCACAAAAGCTCCGCAAAGCGCAAGATGCTTTTGCTCAAACGGGTGGAATCCATGCTGCCGCACTGTTTGACGCAGAAGGCTCGTTGTTGTTGGTACGCGAGGACGTAGGACGGCACAACGCGCTTGACAAGTTGATTGGTGCCGAACTTCTTGCCGGAAATTTACCCCTGATGAACAAGATTTTAATTCTCAGCGGTCGTGTGAGTTTTGAACTCGTGCAAAAAGCGCTTAGAGCCAAGATTCCCGTTATAGCCTCTGTAGGAGCGCCGTCGAGCATGGCAGTACAAACTGCGGAACGATTTGGCGTGACGCTCATTGGTTTTTTGCGTGATGGGCGATTTAACGTGTATAGCGGCAAAGAACGTCTTCAATGCTGAAATATTAGCTTTTATATGTATTGCAATACATTTCTCCATCAAACTTTGTCATCATCTTTTCGTAACGATTTTTCGTAACGATGAAACTCCGATTATACAACAATTCCATCCGTTTTCGGCTTACCAAAAGTGAGGTTTTGCGCCTTGCTGAAGGAGAAACAATTATGGATATGCTTCAGTTTGCGCCGTCGGTGCGCTTTTTGTACGAACTCACACCTTCCACCATAAAAACAAGTATTCACGCTACGTTTGCAGACGCAACACTCACAGTTTCTGTGCCACAAGCAATGGCGGTTCTGTGGGCGGATTCCAACGACGTTGGGCTTTACGAAAGCCAGTGGATAAACGCCGAAGGTGATATGCTCAAGATTGTGATTGAAAAAGATTTTCAGTGCATTGACGGAGAGCCGGACGAGCTTGATGCCGACCGCTATCCGAATCCCAATGCTGGTGCTGTTTGTTAGATGTTGATTGCCGCCGACGAGTGCAGCCATTACTTTGATCTCCTTTTTTTGCTACATTATTATTGCCAACGGTCATGGAACCTAATACAACCTCTTCCGCCAACGCTCACGACCACGCGCCACGCGCCGTTCCGCCCGAAGACTTTCTTCATCTTGAAATTACCGCTCCAAAGATCGTTGCGGCAGGTATTCCAGCAATTGTGTCGAGCCTAAAGCATGTTGTTGGCGAATCGGGGCTGCGTGGTTTGCAGGCGCTGATGGCGATAAACCAGACGAATGGTTTCGATTGTCCGGGATGCGCGTGGCCCGACCCCGCCCGCCACCGTTCGGTGAATGAATATTGTGAAAATGGTGCAAAAGCTATTGCCGAAGAAGCCACGTCAAACCTTGTTACGCCGGAGTTTTTTGCACAGCACTCCGTCTCGGAAATGGCGGAGTGGTCGGATTATAAGATAGGTAAATCGGGGCGTGTGGCGCATCCGATGATTTTACGAGCCGGAACAGAGCATTACGAGCCAATTTCGTGGGACGACGCATTTTCCCTTATTGCTCGTGAACTGAATGCCTTGGCATCGCCTGACGAGGCGCTTTTTTACACCTCCGGCAGAGCCAGCAATGAAGCGGCGTTTTTGTATCAACTTGTTGTGCGGCTCTACGGCACGAACAATTTGCCGGATTGTTCAAATATGTGTCACGAATCCAGTGGTAAAGCGCTCAAGGAGGTCATCGGTGTGGGCAAAGGCACGGTGAGTTTGGAAGATTTTGACAAGGCAGACGCAATTTTTGTGATTGGACAAAATCCGGGTACGAACCATCCGCGAATGCTGACGGCATTGGAACAAGCAAAGCGCAAAGGCTGTACGATTGTCAGCATTAACCCATTGCCGGAAACGGGTTTGATGGCGTTCAAGCATCCGCAGGAAGTTTGGAACTGGCTTGGAAGCGGTACAAAGCTCACGGACGTATTTTTACAAGTGAAAATAAACGGCGACATTGCAGTGATGAAGGGCATTATGAAGCTCATGCTTGAGGCAGAAGAACGTTTGCCGGGAACGGTGTTCGACCATGAGTTTATCGAGCAGCACACAACGGGCTACGACGCGCTTATTGCCGACCTCCGCGCAACCACGTGGGCGGAAATCGAACAGGGAAGCGGTCTGAAGCGTGAGGAGATTGCAAAAGCGGCGGACGTTGTTATTGCCTCGAAGCGGATCATTGCGTGTTGGGCGATGGGGCTGACGCAGCATAAAAATTCGGTCGTTACGATTCAAACCGTCGTGAACATGTTGCTTCTGCGGGGCAGCATTGGCAAAGAGGGCGCAGGCGCTTGTCCGGTGCGTGGTCACAGCAATGTGCAAGG